>JAZUQI010000061.1:0-2877 GCA_045605625.1 Clostridia bacterium | reverse complement strand
AAAACATCTGTCCACGGGCCGGGCGGCGTGCGCCGCCAGCCGGGTGCTGAAGGCATCCGGGGAAAACGGTGAAGCCGACAAGGAAGAAAGCTTGCTTTCTTTCCCGGCGGCTTCTCGTTTTCATTACGCCCGTGGAAACACAATTTGTTCCATCCCTTTCGTACGGAAACCTGTTTGTCACCCAACGTGATCCCATCGCAGAATGGGTGCAGGGCCAATGGCCCTGCTGCGGGGTACAGGGGCCGCACAGGCCCCTGCCCCTCCCCTTACGCCGCATTTTCCTGCAGCACATTTTCCTTTTCCGTTTCCAGCATCCATTCGATGTACACGCCGTAGCCCCTTGTTGGGTCATCCACAAAAACGTGGGTAACGGCGCCGATGATGCGGCCGTTCTGGATGATGGGGCTGCCGCTCATGCCCTGCACGATGCCGCCGGTTTTTTCCAATAAATCCGGGTCCGTCACCCGGATCACCATGCCTTTCTGGGAGGGGCTGTATTGCCGGTTGGCCTGCAAAATTTCCACGTCATAGGCCCGGATGCCGTTGCCATCCACGGTGGAAAGAATCTGGGCCGGGCCGGGCAGCACCGTTTCCTGATAGCCCACCAGCAGTCCATCGGGGTAGAGGGGATTGGAAAGGGGCGCATTGGCGGTGCCGTAAATGCCCAGTTCCGTGTTCAGCCCAATATCCCCCAGCTCCTTGCGGCTGCGCAGAAAGCTGCCCCGCAGTTCCCCAGGGGCGCCTTTTTGGCCCCGTTTCACGCTGACGATTTCCGCCTGCATCAGGGCGCCCATGCGCACGGGCAGAAGTTTGCCCGTATCCGCATCCAAAATGGCATGGCCCAGGGCGCCATAGCTTTGATCCGCCGGGTTATAATAGGAAAGGGTGCCCACACCGGCGGTGCTGTCCCTCACCCAGGCGCCCATGCGGAAAGTGCCGGATGCGGCATCTTTCATGGGGGTAAGGACGGTGGTTTTTGGCTGGCCATCCCGAAGAAAGGTGATGGTCAGGGGCTGGCCGCCGCTTTCCTCCACAAATTGAATCAATTGTTCCCCGGATTGCACGGGTTCGCCGTTCATTTTCTCAATCACATCCCCGGCACGAAGGCCGGCCGCTTGCGCCGGGCTTTGCCCAGCCACATCCGAAACCCCCACCACCATCACGCCCTTCATGGCCAGGGCAATGCCCACGGCCTGGCCCCCGGGCATCAGCCGCATTTCATCCTCCACCTGCACCCGCACCTTGCGAATGGGCAACAGGCCAAAGAGATTGATAGTCACTTCCGTTTCCCCCAGGGCCATGCCCTCCATGCGGTTTCCCTCCAGGGAAATCAGCCGCTCATCCGTGCTGGAAAGCACCGCCTGGCCCATGGAAACATCATAAGTTTGCCCCACGGTGAGCCGAAAGGCATCCGGCAGGGTGCGCAGGGCCTTGGCGGTGGGCGAAAAAAGAATCCACGCCGTCAGGCCCACAATAAAGCCGGCCATCATTTTCCGTTTCAGTGATACACGCTTTTTCATTCCTATTCCCCCCGGTTGGCATCTTCCTTTTCAATATGCCGCCGGGCTTTGGCCGGTATACTGGGAATGAGGACAAGATCTGACATAAAAATACAGAATTTACAATTCCATTTTCCCGAAAACCCTTTTCTTTCCGGAATAAAAATGCTAAAATGGGGGCAAATACCAATGCAAAAGAAAGGGGATTATGCCCCATGCGCCGTTTTCTGGCCTTGTTCCTGGTTCTGGTTCTATTGCCCCTTGGCCCCTTGGCCGAAGAGCAAGCCATGGATGATTTTGCCAAGGAAGCTTTCCGTTCCCGGAAGGTTACCGGCGGCGCTGTGGTGATTGCATGGAAGGGCAAGGTGCTCTATAGCTATGCTTACGGCTATAAGGATGCCCGGCAAAAGCAGCCGGTCACGCTGGATACCTGCTTCCGCATCGCATCGGTAACCAAGCTGGTTACCGCCGTGGGGCTTTTGCATCTTCTGGAAGAAAAGGGCATTTCCCTGGATACCCCGGTGAATGATCTGTTGCCTTTCCCGGTGAACCACCCCTCCTACCCCGATCAGAAAATCACCATCCGCCAGCTGCTTTCCCACACCTCCGGCATGGAACAAACCCAGTATTATTTCCCCAAATGGGAAACCATGGGGGTGGGCACCAAATACTTTAACGAAAAAAACGCCCCCGGGGCCAAATTCAATTATTCCAATCTCAACGGCGGCCTGATGGGGGCGCTGATTGAATCCATCAGCGGCCAGAGCCTGAACAGCTATATGCAGCAAAATGTGTTTGACCCTCTGAAAATCAATGCGGCATATCACCCGGCCCTGCTCCACGATACCTCCGATATTGCCGATCAGATGACCAAACAGGCAAAGCTGGTGATGCGGGCGGAAAAAGCCCTGGCAAGCATCGATACCTATGATGATACCTGCTCCCCCCGGGAACACACCAATCTTTCCTCCGGCAAGCTCTATATCAGCGCCAACGGCCTGATCCGCATCATTTCCATGCTGCAGCAGGGGGGCGCCTTCGGCGGCGTGCGCATCCTTTCCAAGGAAATGGTGCAGGAAATGATGCTGCCCCAATGCGAAATTGAAGGTTCCTCCGTCACCGGCGAAAGCCCCTACGGCCTCAGCCTGCACCGGGTGGAAAACATGCCCGGCGGCACCTGGTACGGCCATCAGGGCCGGTATGAAGGCCTCACCTCCAATATCTATTTCCAGCCGGATACCCACCTTTCCATCGCCGTCATCGGCAACGGCTACAACAGCTTCACCGTAAACGAAGTCACCACGCTGGCCCGGGCCTTTATGGAAAAGGCCCAGGAATACGCCCGGGAAGAAGAAATGGGCCCCCTTTCCTGGCTGCC
>JAZUQI010000060.1:0-2484 GCA_045605625.1 Clostridia bacterium | reverse complement strand
TGCCCATAAGAAACGCCGCAAGGTGTTTAAGCTGGCGAAGGGTTACTGGGGCTCCAAGAGCAAGCAGTACCGCACTGCCAGTGAACAGGTTCGCCGCTCCCTGCGCTACGCCTACACCGGCCGTAAACTGCGCAAGCGCGACTTCCGTCGTCTGTGGATCACCCGTATCAACGCTGCCTGCCGCCTGAATGGTATGAGCTATTCTACCTTCATCAACGGCCTGAAGAAGAAGGGCATCGAAGTGAACCGCAAGATGCTGGCTGACCTGGCCGTCACCGACGCTGCTGCTTTCGCTCAGCTGGTGGAAATCGCCAAGGAAGCTTAATTAAGGCAAACTGCAAATAAAAACCCGCCTGTCCGGATGGACAAGCGGTTTTTTTGTTACAATCCGGGGCTTGCGCCGGAGGGAAGAATGGAATACAATGAAGAAAAGCCGTGAAACGAAAGGAGCAGGAAGGATGCTGAAACAGCTTTTTTCCAAAGGAAAACTGAACAAAATCTGGGCCATGGCAGATGGTGAGGAGCGCATCATAGCCCTGAGCGAATATGTGGCGGAAAAATGCCGCTTCGGCATCAAAATGGAAAAGCTGAGCCGGCCGGAACGGGTGCTATTCATTACGCAAAACGTGGAAATGGAAGTGAATAACGGTGGCTTTTCCCAGTTCTTCTATAACAGCAGCGGCGATTTTGCCGATGAAATGGTGCAGGCATACCGGGAAATGGGGGCTGGGAAAACGGCAGCTATCTGCCAGCAGGCCCTGGATGCCATCGGCCAGCCCCTGCCCCAAAACCGGGCGGAAAGAATAGAGCTATTGGAAAACATCGAAACCGATGCCTTGACGGATGCCCTGAACGCCTGCGATGAGGCCTTCTATGCCTATCCGGAGGATTTGAACGCCCTGACGGATGCCTATGTGAAGCAGCATCAGGCGGAATTTGCCTGACAGAAGGCAGAAAACCGTGCACATAAAAAAAGGAGAGCATTTCACTCTCCTTCTTTTGTTACTTCAAAAAGGTTTTGTAATCTTCCCAGTTCTTTTTCAGCAGGCTGGGGGTATCCAGCTGGTAGGGGCAGCGGCTGGTGCATTGGCCGCATTCCAGGCAATCATCAATGAGGGCCATTTTGCGCTGCCAATCTTCGCTGAGCCACGCCTTTTCCGGGGCCCGGCGCAGCATCAGGCTCATCCGGGCGGCGTTATTGATTTCAATGCCCACCGGGCAGGGCATGCAATAGCCGCAGCCTCGGCAGAAATCCCCGGTAAGCTCCGCACGTTCCCTGGCGATATGGGCCTTGATTTCCTCAGTCATGGCCGGGGGCTGTTCGCCGCAGGCCAGGAATTCATCCAGTTCCCGCTCCCTTTGAATGCCCCAGATGGGCAGCACCGGGAACTGGGAAAGGAAGGCATAGGCGGCATCGGCCCGGGTAATCAGGCCGCCGGACAGGGCCTTCATGCAAATGAAGCCGATATCCTTTTGTGCGCACAATTCCACCAGGGCCGTCTCCTTTTCGCTGGCCAGGTAGGAAAAGGGGAATTGCAGCGTGTCATACAGGCCGGAAAGCACCGCTTCCTCCGCCAGGTGCAGCCGGTGGTTGGTGAAGCCAATGAAGCGAATCAGGCCCTTTTCACGGGCTTCCAGCATGGCCTCGTACAGGCCGGTGCCGTCCCCGGGCCGGGGCACAAAGGAGGGGTTATGGAACTGGAAAATATCCACATAATCCGTTTTCAAAAGGCCCAGGCTGGTGTTCAAATCCTGCCAGAAGCCTTCCACCGTGGTGGATGGGGTTTTGGTGGCGATGATGATATCCTTTCGCACGTCGCTGAGGGCATAGCCGATTTTTTCTTCGCTGTCGGAATATATCCGGGCGGTGTCGAAAAAATTGATGCCCTTTTCGTAGGCTTTACGCAGGATGGGCCGGGCTTCCTCCAAAGAGACACGCTGAATGGGCAGGGCACCGAAGCCGTTTTTGTTTACGATCAGGTTGGTTCTTCCCAGGCGAATGGTGGGCATAGGATCTACCTCCGGAATCAACGCATTTGTATTTGCCTTGATTATAGCACAGCCGGGGCAGATTTGGCAATTCCCCGGAAATCCGGGACAATAGCCCTTGCGGAAAAGGACAAATGTGGTATAATAAGGATTAGGAATCTGCTTGCAGATTCCGGGTTGCCGGGCGGCGGTTCGTTTACCGCACGGCAACAATCACGGTATAATAGGGATTAGGAATCTGCTTGCAGATTCCGGGTTGCCGGGCGGCGGTTCCTTTACCGCACGGCAACAATCATGGTATAGAGGAAAAAGAAGGGGGGCTGGCCCATGAACGCCGGGTGGCTTTCGGAAACATTCCTGTTTGAAAATTTGCAGGGGGAAGAGATGGAAAAGGCCCTGCCTTTTTTCGATGCCCGGGAAAGCGCCTATCAGAAGGGCGATACGGTGAAGCCCATCCACACCCCCTTTTCCCGGTTTGGGCTGGTTTTGCAGGGC
>JAZUQI010000059.1:0-8583 GCA_045605625.1 Clostridia bacterium | reverse complement strand
CATCATTTCTTCCAGCATTTCATCCTGCAATTTTTCTGCAATCAACGGTTCGTGCACGTTCATCACCCATTGCTATTGTATCAAAGATAGCATTTAGAAGCAACAAAAAAGGAAAGCATGCGACTGCTTTCCTTCTATATTTTTAGCTTGCGCTGGGGGCGTCATTGGCTTCTGCGGCCTTGGCTTTCGGCTTTTTTGCCGGAGCTTTCACTTCACGAAGCGTCAGCACCGGGTTTTCGCCATTTTCTACCACGCCTTTGGTGATCCGCACGCTGCCCACATCCTTTTTGCCGGGCAAATCGAACATGGTATCCAAGAGTGCCCCTTCAATGATGGCACGAAGGCCACGGGCGCCGCTCTTTTGATTGATGGCCTTGGAAGCAATGGCAAACAGGGCATCTTCATCAAAATCCAGCTGCACATCATCCAGCCCCATCAGCTTCTGATACTGCTTCACCAAAGCGTTCCTGGGTTCGGTAAGGATTTTCACCAGCGCATTTTCATCCAGCGCATCCAGCGTGACCGTCACCGGCAAACGACCGATGAATTCCGGAATCAGGCCGAACTTCATCAAATCTTCCGGGCGCATCTGGCGCAGCACGTCGCCGGGGTTCTTTTCCTTTTCCGTCTTAGGATCGGCGCCAAAGCCCATTTGCTTTTTGCCAATCCTTTGCACAATCATGCCGCTGAGGCCATCAAAGGCGCCGCCGCAGATGAAAAGGATATTGGTGGTATCAATTTGCAGGCATTCCTGATGGGGATGCTTCCGGCCGCCCTGAGGAGGCACATTGGCCACCGTACCTTCCAGAATTTTCAGCAGCGCCTGCTGTACGCCTTCGCCGCTTACATCCCGGGTGATGGATACGTTTTCGCCCTTCCTGGCAATCTTATCGATTTCATCGATGTAGATAATGCCTCGTTCTGCCGCTTTGATATCATTCCCTGCCGCCTGAATGAGGCGCAGCAGAATGTTTTCCACGTCTTCCCCCACATAGCCTGCTTCCGTAAGCGCCGTGGCATCCGCAATGGCAAAGGGCACATCCAGAATGCGGGCCAGGCTTTGGGCAAGGTAGGTTTTGCCGCAGCCTGTGGGGCCCACCATCAGGATGTTGGATTTTTGCAATTCCACATCATCCTTCTTCCGGGGGGCGGAAATACGCTTATAGTGGTTATACACCGCCACGCACAGGGTTTTCTTCGCCTGTTCCTGGCCGATCACGTATTCATCCAGCACCTTTTTCATTTCAGAAGGCAAGGGAATATCATGCATTTCGTGGGCTTCCATGATATCCATATCATCGGATATGATTTCATGGCAAAGGGCCACACATTCGTTACAGATATACGCCCCGGGGCCGGCCACCAGGCGGCGCACCTGCTCCGCAGATTTACCGCAAAAGGAGCACCGGCGCTTACGGGGGGTCATATCATCTTTGGACATAGTTACCTCAAATTTCTCCGGGCTTTATTTCCGGGGTTGATAGATTTCGTCAATGATGCCATAGGCCAGGGCTTCTTCTGCGGTCATAAAATGATCCCGTTCCACATCCTGGCTCAGCTTCTTGAGGGGCTGGCCCGTCATTTCCGCCATCATGGCATTCATCTTTTTCTTGGTGCGCAGCAGCCATTCGGCATGGATGGTCACATCCGTGGCCTGGCCGGAAGCACCACCGGAAGGCTGGTGAATCATCACTTCGCTGTTGGGCAGCGCAAGGCGCTTGCCCTTTTCACCGGCCATCAGCAAAAACGCACCCATGCTGGCCGCCATACCAATGCACACCGTGCGCACGGGGCACTTGATGTAGTTCATGGTATCGAAAATGGCCATGCCAGCGGTGACAGAGCCGCCGGGGCTGTTGATATACAGGGAGATTTCCGCATCGGGGTTTTCCGTTTCCAGAAACAGAAGCTGGGCCACGATGGTGTTTGCAACCTGATCATCAATGGCAGAGCCCAGGAAAATCACCCGGTCCTTCAGCAAACGGGAATAAATATCGTAAGAACGTTCCCCGTTGCCCGTCCGTTCAACCACATATGGAATGAGAGACATACGCCTTTCCTCCTTCCGTTTCATCGTCTATCTTATGCTGAGGAATTGGGAATTATTCTTCGTCCTTCACGGCTTCGGCGGCCTGCTGAACAGCGTTCAGGGCATCGTCAGCGGTGATCTGTTCTTTTTCGTCCTTTTCTTCCACTTCAGCGGAAGCAACGATCATATCCACCACCTTGCGGATGGCAGCGTTATCCTTCAGGTATTCCTTCTGGCGATCGTTCAGGGAAGCCTTAAATTCTTCCACGGTGCGGCCGGCACGTTCCGCTTCTTCAGCGAAGGCCTTTTCCACTTCTTCTTCGGTGGGCACCACGTTTTCAGCCTTGATCATAGCTTCCAGAACCAGCTGCATCTTCACCCGGTTCTTGGCTTCGCCCTTGTACATTTCCCGAACCTGTTCTTCCGTCTGGCCGGTGAACTTCAGGTAATCTTCAAAGCGCAGGCCCTGATACATCATCCGCATCTGCATTTCACGGATCATGATATCGGTTTCGGATTCGATCATGGCTTCGGGGATATCGCAGTCAGCGGCATCCACAGCCTGCTGCACCAGGTTGTTTTCCAGCTGGATGGCAGCATTCTTTTCGGCCTTTTCTTTCAGTTCGGCAACAATGGCTTCTTTATATTCAGCGAAAGTGTTCTTATCGCTGACGTCAGCAGCAAAATCATCATCCAGTTCGGGCTTCACCTTCACCTGAATGCCGTTCACCTTCACATGGAAGATGGCGTCCTTGCCGGCCAGGTTCTGGGCATGATAAGCTTCGGGGAACTTCACGGAAAGATCCTTTTCTTCGTTCAGGTTCATGCCGATCATCTGTTCTTCGAAACCGGGAATGAAATGGCCGGAGCCGATTTCCAACGTCTGGCCCTGAGCGGTGCCGCCTTCAAAAGCCACGCCGTCCACGCTGCCAGCATAATCCAGGTTTACGATATCGCCGTTTTCCACAGCACGATCTTCCACATCGGCCATGGTGGTGGCCTTTTCCACATCCTGCTGGATGCGGGCATCGATTTCGTCATCTTCCACATTGTGGACGTACTTCACAGCCTTCAGGCCCTTGTAGTTGCCCAGTTCCACATCGGGCTTTACAAACACCTTCACCGTGAACTTCAGATCCTGGCCCACGCCAATCTGATCCACCGTATCCACTTCGGGACGATCCACAACCTGCAGATCATTTTCCTTCACCGCAGCTTCGTAAGCATCGGGGAAGAGAATATCAAACGCATCATCATAGAAGATGGCTTCGCCGTACATGCTTTCGATCATCTTCCGGGGAGCCTTGCCCTTGCGGAAGCCGGGCACGTTCACACGGCCGCGCACTTTCAGATAGGCCTTCTGAACCGCAGCGTCGAACTGTTCGGCGGCGATTTCAAAAGCGATTTTCACTTGATTACCGGATACTTTTTCTACCGTGTATGCCATTGGGAACAACCTCCGTTATCCGCCTTTTCGGCGACATTGTATTTCGTGCTGCGCACAAAACACTATTTTACATAATACCATATCATGCCTTGAATTGCAAGCATTTCACCGCAAAAAACAGCACTCTTTTTTAACATTTTATCATCTTATTCCACCTTTTTCTTTCCCGGCATTTGTGGTATACTGAATGAGAAGCACTACTTACTTTTCAGGAGGGTATGCATGAACATTTCCGTACTGGTAGAAAATACATCCCTGTCCCCTGCTTTTCTTTGCGAACACGGCCTGAGCCTGCTGATTGAAACGGAAAAGCAGAAAATTTTGTTTGACATGGGCCAGACGGATGCTTACCTGAAAAATGCTAAAGCACTTGGCATTTCGCTGCAAGATGTGGATTTTGCCGTGCTTTCCCATGGGCATTATGACCACGGCGGCGGCATCCCTGCCTTTTTCCAGGAAAACGACCATGCGCCCCTTTACCTTTCCCAAACCGCTTTCGGGGATTTTTATAACGCAGAAGAAAAATACATCGGGCTGGATAAGCAGTTTGTTGCCAGCAAGCGCATCCATCTAACCGGTAATGTGCATACCATTCACACAGATTGCACCCTGTTTTCCTGCAATGATTTTGACCGACCTTTTCCTGCTGCGCCCCACGGGCTGAAAGAAAAATGCGGCAAACATATCTATGCAGACCGCTTCCACCACGAACAATATCTCTTGATCCGGGAAGGCGGAAAGCGCATTCTGTTTTCCGGCTGCAGCCACAAGGGCATTCTGAACATCATCAACTGGTTCCGCCCTCATGTGCTGATTGGCGGGCTTCACTTGATGAAAACCGAAGTGCATGCAAAGGACGGCCTTGCATGCCTGAACCAGGTGGCGGACATGATGAAAAAGGAACAGGTGATTTGCTACACCGGCCATTGCACCGGGCAGGAGCAATTTGATTATCTGAAAGAGAAATTGGGGGATCAGCTGCACGCCCTGTCCGCAGGATATACCTTCACAATATAAGAACAGGAGGCCACAGTATGGAAAAAAGAAACCGTTTGTTTGCCCTGATGATGGTTCTTTGCGGATTATTGCCCTTTGCCCATGCGGAACCGGCAGAAACCGGAGACGGCAACGTGCGTCTGTATTGCCTGAACATTGGCAAGGCGGACTGCATGCTGCTTTTATGCGGTGAAAAAACTTACCTGATCGATACCGGGTATGAACACACCTACCCGGCCTTGGCCTGCGCCCTCCAGCAGCTGAATATCACCCATCTGGACGGCGTGTTCCTCACCCATTGCCATCAGGACCATGAAGGCGGCCTGATGCCCCTTGTGGAAAGTGATATTGCCATCGATCACCTGTATGCTGCCAAAATATATTATGACGTAAAGGAAAGCAAGCATCCTGCCCTCCTTGCGGCAAAGGAACGGAAAATGCAGGTGGAGTTTTTGCAATTAGGCGATGTGATTCAGGTGGATGATGAAACCTCCTTTACCGTTCTTGGCCCTGTCAGCCGGAATGAAGATAACGAAAACAATAATTCCCTTGTGATGCGCTTTGCTTCTCCCCATGGTTCCATTTTGTTTACCGGGGATATGAAACTGGAAGAGGAAAATGACCTTCTCCAGCGGAACCTGATAACCACGTCCGATGTGCTAAAATGCGGCCATCACGGGGATAATAACGCCACCTCCATGGCGCTATTGCGTGCAGTTCGCCCCAAATGCGCTGTGATCCTTACCAGTTCCAGGGAAGAGCCGGACACCCCCTCCCCGGACACGCTGAACCGGCTGCGCACCATGAAATGCGATGTGTACATTTCCCAGAATTATCAGGATGCGCTTTGTGTTACGTTGGAAAACGGCAACCCCACCGTTTCCGATATTGCCTGGCCCGGCATTCCAAAGCGTATATACGGCCTGCAAGCAAAAATCCGCCTTGCCAATGACGCCTTTATTCTGACCAACACAAAAAATGAACAGGTGACCCTATCCGGCTGTTTCCTGTACTCTTCCAAAGGGGATGACGTTTTCCCCCTTCGGGATATTTCCCTGAATGCCAACGAAAGCATAGTGATTGGCAGCAAGAAAACAAAAGATGCGGATATTACCATCGATAAGAAAACCCTCTGGCATGAAAAGAAAAAGGATATCGGCATTCTCTATGATGCTTACGGGCGCATCCTGGCCGTTGCCGATAACGGCCTGAAAGAAAAATAACACAGTTAAAAGCCTCCCTGCATAGGATGAACTATACCTGTGAAGGGAGGTTTTTTGTATGCATCCGGTCCCTTGCTGTGAAAGGGCAACCTGTTCCCCGGAACAGTATTATCTATTGAAAATCAAAGGCATCGGCAAGCTGGTTCGCCAGGCTTATCGCTACCTTTTACCCATTGATCATGTACCCTGCGGTTTTGAATCCCCATTTACTCTGCGTGATGTGCGTGTCAGCGGCGAAGTTCAATGGCAGCCCATTCCCTGCCGAAACCCTTATCTGATGGCGTTTCAAGTGCGTATTCCCCTGACCCTGTCCCTTACCGATTGCCGGGGACGGCCTTTCTGCGCATCTTCCTATCTTCAGGAAGAAATGCACATCCGCCTGCAATGCCCGGCGGAAGAAATGTGGCGGTATACGTTTCAGTTGCATGCAGCGGTTCGGCAAAGCTGCCGGTGTAATCCATGCAGCTGCACTGAATGCGCAGCGTTATTGGACGTGTGCGTGGAGGCCTATTTGCTGAGCCCCACCTGCACAAGCGTGCCAGATGCCTGCACCTGTTGCGATCAGCGTCCCTGGTATCCGTCCCTTCCCTGCAAATAAATAAAAGAGCTGCGTGCATCCGGTTGGATGGCGCAGCTTTTTGTTGTGCTGTGAACGAAAATGTGCTATAATACAAGAAGCTATTTTTACAAAGGCGGTGAATGCATTCATGCACCGTGTGCTGTGTTCCACCGGCACATTGCTTGGCAGGCCCAACGGAAGGGATTATAACCTGCTGCTTTCTCTGGAAAAAAGACTGCAATGCGACGGCCTGGAACTGATGTTTTATGATACCTGGTATGACCAGGTGGATGCCTTATCGGAAGTGATTGGGAAATTACACCTTCCCATTGTGGCATTTCACGGGGAGAAAAACATTTGCGCAAGCCTGGTGAAAGAAGAAACCTTTTCAGATGCCCTTAAAAAATTCACCGTGAACTGCCAATTGGCTTCCGCCTTTCATGCAGAAAAAATGGTGTTTCACCTGTGGGATGGCTGGATGAATGACACAGCCATCGAAACCGCCCTTTCAAAATATGAAATACTAAACGGCATTGCGAAAGAATATGGTGTGACGCTCACCATTGAAAACATCGTCTGCGCTCAGAAAGATCCCCTGCATTATTGCAAAAAGCTTCTGAACATGCACCCGGAAGCCTCCTTCACGTACGACACCAAAATGGCGGCCTTCCACCGGCAGGAAGCAATGCTTTACGAACCCGATCTATTGCCCTTTGCAAAGCAAATCCGCCATTTGCATATTAACGACTATAACGGCGGCTACATGGATTGGCCCAATTTCAAAACCCTGCACCCCGGCGAAGGCATTGTGGATTTTGAAACCTTCTTTTCTTTCCTGAAGGAAATAGGCTATACCGGGGATTTCACCACCGAAGCCACGTCCTTTGATAAAACCGGCGTCATTCATTTGGATAAACTGAACAAAACCCTGCAAACCTTACGGGAATACATCAAATACATTTGAGTACAGGAGCATCATCATGGACCGCAAAGAAGAAATCATCCGCCTGCAAAACAAAATCCTCCACGAATACGCCCAGCATGAACTGAAGATGATCGGTTCCGATTTGTGGGGTTCTTCCGTAAACCCGGAAGCCAAGAAGCTGCACGAAAAAGTGGTGGAAATGACCAAGGAAGATGCCAATATTGCATCCTCCCCCAAAGTGAAGGAAGAAAAGGCGGAGGCCCCCAAGGAAGAAGAAGCGCCAAAGCCTGAAAACATTGAAGATCTGAAAAAGGAATTGCAAAGCTATATCGGGCTGGATTTGATCAAAGAAGAAGTGGAAAGCCTGATCAATTGGATTGAAATCTGCAAGCAGCGCAAAGCCTTTGACCTGCCCACACCGGAACTTTCCCTGCACATGGTGTTTTCCGGCAACCCCGGCACCGGCAAAACCATGATTGCCCGGCTGATGGCCCGGATTTACCATTCCCTGGGCATTCTCAGCAAAGGGCAATTGGTGGAGGTGGATCGCTCCGGGCTGGTGGCCGGTTATGTGGGCCAGACGGCCGGAAAAACTACGGAAGTAATCAAGAAAGCCCTTGGCGGCGTTTTGTTCATTGACGAAGCCTACACCCTGATTAACAAATCCGAAAATGATTTTGGCCAGGAAGCGGTGGATACCATCCTGAAAGCCATGGAAGATAACCGGGATGATCTGGTGGTGATCGTAGCCGGGTACATTGAACTGATGGAAGAATTCATCCATTCCAACCCCGGCCTGGAAAGCCGCTTCAACCGCTTCATGCATTTCCCGGATTACACCATTGACGAAATGATGGCCATCTTTGATATGCGCTGCAGCCAGAGTGGTTATCAGCTGGCCGAAAACGCCCGAGATGAACTGCAAAAAATCCTGGAAGAAAAAAGCCAGGATGTGGGCGGCTTTGGCAACGCACGCGGCGTCAGAAACCTGTTTGAAAAGGCCATTGCGGAACAAGCGGATCGCCTGGCCGCCTCCAAGGAGCCATTGACCAAAGAACTTCTGATGACCCTGACGGAAGCGGATATGAACGCCGCCGCTGAAAAAGCATAAAAAAAGGAGGCTTCCCCATGACCCAATTGACGGAAAAGAAAAAGCGGTTCACCAAAAAGGAATGGAGCTGGATCATGTACGACTGGGCCAACTCCGTCTACGCCACCAACATCATGGCGGCCATCTTCCCCACCATCTTTGTGGCCATTGCCGGAGACGCCGGGGATATCTGGTGGGGCTATGCCACCTCCATCGCCACCTTTGTGGTGGCCTTGCTGGCCCCCTTCCTTGGGGCAGCAGCGGATTTTAAGGGCATGAAGAAAAAGCTGTTCACCTTCTTCATGCTGGCCGGG
>JAZUQI010000058.1:0-2741 GCA_045605625.1 Clostridia bacterium | reverse complement strand
TTTTCCTTGCGGAAGAGGAAGCCCAGGATAACGGCGGACAGCACCGCCCCCAGCTCCACCACAAAAAACATGCCCGGCCTTCCCTTATACCAGAAAAAATCCATAAAGCTCATATCCAGCGCAGAGCCCAGCATGATGGCCGTGGTATCCCCCACCAGCGTGGCCGCCCCCTGCAAATTGGAGGAAACGGCAATGCCGATGATGAAAGGCACCGGGTTGGTTTTCAGCTTCCGGCAAATTTCCAGCGCCACCGGGGCCACCATCAACACCGTGGCCACGTTATCCACAAAGGCGGAAATGATGCCGGCAAACAGGGCCAGGGCCACCGCCGCCCATTGCACATTCTTCACCTTTTCCATCACCAGGTCCGCCAGCAATTCCGGCATTTTGCTTTCAATAAACAGGGCCACCAGGCCCATGGTGCCGGCAATCATCAAAAGCACATTCAGGTCAATAGCCGGGGCAATTTCCTGCAGGGGCAGCATACCCGTAACGATAAACAAAAAGGCAGCCCCCA
The DNA here is from genome assembly GCA_045605625.1 of Clostridia bacterium. Taxonomy (GTDB): domain Bacteria; phylum Bacillota; class Clostridia; order Christensenellales; family Aristaeellaceae; genus RUG563. The sequence continues at coordinate 2,224 of JAZUQI010000058.1, read as the reverse complement.
GGGCAATGAACGGGCGGTATTTGCCAAACACCAGCATCAGCACATACGCCGCCGCAAACAAAATCAATGCAGGAATCATCGAAAAACTTCATCCTTTCCATTGGTAAACTGTACGGGCCCAAAGAAAACCCATGCAAAGTATAATACCATTTCTTGTTTCCCCGGGCAAGCGGAGAATGGAGGTTGTTCCGTTTCCGTCCGTTTTTGCACAAAAAAACCTGCCGGAAAACACCGGCAGGCAAAATGCACGTTCTTTTATTCCGCTTTTTCCTGCACCGCTTCCACCACGGCGAAGAAAGCAGGCTTGGGTTCCATCTGCTTGTTGAACAGCAGGGGGAAGGTATCGCTGCGCCAGCTGCGGTCATCCGTCAGGCCCCACACCTGCACCGCTTCCATCTGATCCGCATAATCCAGGAAGATCTGGAACATTTCCTTGTAATAGGCAGCCTGCAGGTTCTGGTTTTGCCGGGTATCCGCATCAATGCCCACGTCCAGTTCGCTGACCCTCAGTTTCAGGCCCTTCTTGGCAATCCGGTCCACCGCATTGCGCACCGTGGCCGCATAGGGGTTGTTATAGGAGAAGTGGCACTGGAAGCCATAGCCGTCAATGGTGCCGTCCTTAATCAGGCTGTCCAGCAAATTGCAAATGCCGGTCAGTTTAGGTTCCTGGGGGGTATTATAATCGTTGTAGCACAGGATCATATCTTTCCTTGCATACTTCCTGGCATATTCAAAGGCACGGTTCACAAAATCCTGCCCCACCACTTTGGTCCAGTTGGATTCACGCAGCGTGGTTTTGCCGTCCGCCACCGCTTCGTTCACCACATCCCAGGAAACGATCACGCCGGGCCAGTTTTCTTCCGTCTTTTCCAGCACCTGGCGGATATAGTTTTCCATCCGGGCCAGCATCACATCCCGGGAAACATAGGGCTTGTTCACGTCATAGCCTTCGTGGAAGAAGGCTTCCGGGGTCTGGCTATGCCACACCAGCACATGGCCGTGGGCCTTCAGGCCGTTTTTCTGGCAATAATCCAGCAGCGGCTTGGCATTATTCAGCCGGATGGCCACCGCCCCTTCCCCTTCCGTGGCCACCAGGGCTTTGGAGGCATTCACGTCCAGCACGGAATCGGGCTTCAGTTCGTTTTCGTGGGTGAAAATGCTGAACTGACCGGCGAAATAATCAACCTGCTTTTTGTTCTGCACCTGGGAATTGTTGATGCAGCTGCCCACATCAAAGTAAGGGGCATAAAGATCCTTCAATACCGCCAAATCGCCGATAAAGCTGAGGCTTTCCGGCTCCAGAATAAAATCACGCATCATGAAATTGATTTCCCCATTGCCCACCGTTTCCACATACAGGGTGTATTTATCGTATGCATCGGGAATGTATTCCCCGGTGATGGTCACCCAGGGGCCCTTCTTTACCGTGGCCCGGGCCAGGTTTTCGTAGGTTTCAACGCCATCCTTGCTATGGGCCACGGACACCATGAATTCCGCACTTTCCACCGCCGTCTGCTTCACATCCACGGAGAAAATATATTTTTCACCGGCCTGCAGGGGAAAATCCCGGCCCGGGGAATTCCACGCCGCCGTGCGGCCCTTCATTTCCACCACATAGCCCAGCCGCTTGATTTCCATCTGGCCGTCTGCGCTGCGGGGATACCAGCCGTCCAGCCCCCGGGTGAAATCCGAATAATAGCCCGTGAACGGCTTTTCTTCCGCCACGGCAAAGGCCGGCACCAGGAGGGCCAGCATCAGGATAACCGCCAAAAATCGTTTCATTGCTCCAATGCCCTTCTTTCTCAAACAGATACCACCATTATACAGGAAATGCCCCTGTTTGTCATGCGCTTTTTGGCCCTTTTCTGGTCAAATATTGTTTTCTCATGGAAAATTCAAATACCGGCTCATCACATAGCCCGTTTGATCCTTATAGCGCACCATGGTCCACCCTTCGCCCCGGAGCATTACTTCCACCTGGGTACCGGAGGAAAGGGTGCGAAGGCTTTTGGCCTCCTTTTCTGCCTTTACCCGCAGTTTCACTCCGGTGTTCACCTTCGCCATGATGCCCGTTCCTGCCAAAGGCTCCAGAAAACCGCCTTCGTCAAAAAGGGCAATCACCCGGCCATCCTCCAATTGGCACACATAATTTTCCCCGTTTTCCACCGAGGAATTGGCGAAAATGCCCACCACCGTCATTTCCGTACCGGCAGGCAATTTCTCC
>JAZUQI010000057.1:0-1701 GCA_045605625.1 Clostridia bacterium | reverse complement strand
GACATGGCTACGATCCGACTTTGGGCGGTTGACAAGGCAGGAAAAAATGGCAATAATAGAAAAGAAACAAGGCAAAGGAGGAACGCTATGTTTTTTGAAGATAAAGAAAAAAGAAAGATTGCGGGCAAGTGGGTGTTGATTTTGTTTGCCCTTTGCTGCGTGATTTTCCTGGGGCTGAGCCACTTATCTGCCGTAGGCGAAGCGGTGAATTTTGTGGTGCAGTTGATTTATCCCCTCATTCTGGGGTTCATTTTTGCGGTCATCATTCACGTGCCCCTGTCCTTTTTTGAAAAGCACCTGTTCCGCAAAACGAAAAAGGTGAAATTGCAGAAACTGAGGCACATTATTGCCCTGACGCTGTCCTTCGTGCTGGTGGTGGTGGTGGTGTTCGGGGTAATCACGCTGGTGATTCCTGAACTGGTGAAGGCCGGCGGCTTCCTGGTGGATACGGCCAAGAAAGTGATTGATATGCTGGCGGCAGCGGATGCCGGGCAGGAAAATATTTTCTCCAACCTGAACATTAACTGGACCCAGATCCGCCAGAGCGTGGATGAATGGGTGAAAAACAGCAGCGGCAAATTGATTTCCGGGGCGGCCAATATCTTTGGCGCCGCCGCCGGCAGCGTGATTGATTTGGTGTTTGCGGTGATTTTCTCGGTGTATATGCTGGCCTGCAAGGATACGCTGCTGCGCCAACTGAAGCGGCTGATGCGGGCATGGCTGCCGGAAAAGGTGACGGAGCAGGCCATTCACGTGGGCCAGGTGTGCAGCGTTTCCTTCCATTCCTTCATTGTGGGCCAGGTGACGGAGGCGGCCATTCTGGGTTCCCTCTGTGCCTTGGGCATGCTGATTCTGGGCCTGCCAAACGTTTTGATGATCAGCATTCTGGTGGGGGTGTGCGCCCTGATTCCCATCATCGGCGCCTATTTCTCCGCCGTGGTGGGGGCGTTCATGATTTTGATTGTGGACCCCGTGAAGGCCTTGATTTTCCTGGTTTTCCTCATCATTTTGCAGCAGCTGGAAGGCAACCTGATCTACCCCCGTGTGGTGTGTAACAAGATTAAATTGCCGGCCATCTGGGTGCTGGCAGCGGTAACCATCGGCGGCGGCCTGGCCGGGCCCTTTGGCATGCTGATTGGCGTGCCGCTGGCTTCCGCCCTGTATGCCTTGATCCGGGAATGGACGCAAAAACGGGAACAGAAAAAACTGCAACAGGCATAACCATGAAAAAGCAGGGAAGAACCTTTTCCCTGCTTTCAGGGTGTCAAAAAAGAATTTTTGACACCCTGCGAATGAAAGTGCGTAAAACGCTCTTTCATTCGATTCCATCACATTTACTGTAAAAATGGGTTTGCAGCCTCTTAGCAGAAGCTGCAAACCCTATTTTTACGGACGTAAATTGATAGAGGAAGCGCCATGGGCGCCTGCTCACAATTCGGCATTGTCGTTCATTGCCGCACAAGCGGCTTGAACTCTGTGCCTCATTGGGCCTTCACCTGCCTGCATCTGCCACAGGCGGCGGCAGGTTTCGGCCCTCGGGGCGGCAAAGCTGCCCCTGCTGATTACACATGAAGGTGACGGAACCGAAGCGCCGCCTGTGGCGGATGAAGCGAGGTGGAGGAATCATCCGAAAGGGAGCATTGCGAATGGCAATGAGTAAGGCGACCATTGAGGATGCGGAGCTGCGGCCCCTTCATACAT
>JAZUQI010000056.1:0-2813 GCA_045605625.1 Clostridia bacterium | reverse complement strand
TTCTCCCGCTGGGGGTGGGTTTTACCGGCCACATAATCCCCGGTGCGCAGGCCGTAGCGCTTCACCTGCACATTGCCCACATACACATCGCTTTTGCCGGGCAGCAGGCCATTCATCCGCAAAAAGCCAAAGCCATCGGGCAAAACTCCCAGCACACCGGCGCAATCGCCGCATTCCCCGGTCATCAAAATTTCGCTGGGGGAAGTTTCCCGGGGGACCGGGGCAGGCTGCTGGGGAGCGGCATAATCCGCCCGATAGGCGCCGTAATCACTGCGCTGCTGGGGCGCCTGGGGGGCGGTGTAATCCGGCCGGGGGGAATAGGCCGGGGTATCGTTTTCCGGGCCAAAGCGCTGGTAAGAAGGCCGGGCAGGCTGCTGAATGCGCTGCTGGGCCGGGGCAGGCGTACGGGGAGCGCCGCCGGGCACGGAAGAGCGGCTGTCCACCGCCGGGGTGCGGGGCTGGCTCCAGGTATTGGGGGCAGGCCGCTGATAATTATTGTTATACGTTCTGGGGTTATGCCAGGCACGGCTGCCTTCCATGGTGAAGGCCGGGGCCTTAGCGGAAATGGTATTCAAAGAAGAGGTGCCGCTGGCCGCAGCAGGCCGGGGGGCCACCGCCCGGGCAGCAGGCCGGGGCGTGTAGCCGGTGGCGGTCATGGTGCCTTCGTTATCATCAAATTCATCATCGGTAATAATGGATGCATGGCGCACCGGCGGATTCACATCCGCTGCCGCTTCCTGTTCCTGTTGGCTGGCCGCCACGGCGTTCAGCTTTTCCACAATGCCCTGTTTGCTGATGCCGGCACCCAGCTTCACGTTCATTTCCTTGGCTACTTTGCGCAGTTCCAGCACCGTCATTTTTTCAAATTCACTCATCATAGGCCTCCAGAAAATTCAATAGAATGAAATAACGAAAAAAACAAGCGTTTCACGCCCATCTTCTTTTGCTTCGCAATCATCGGCAACAATCATTGCATCAGGGGGATATACATCTCAATCCAGTCTGCCTCACTTCATAGAAAAATAAGCGTTCTTGAAACCTTGAACCTTTGCTTTGTGCATATTATAGCAGAAACCGCCCCTCAAATCAACGGATTGCAAAAATTTTCCTGCACTTTCCCTGTATGGCATTTCTTGTATACAAACTTGTATTTATTTGGATGAATTCAACCGGAACACCTTGACAAAAAACCCTTTAACGGGGATAATAATACGGATAAACCAAAGGAAAGCGAGAGTGTATTGCAATGGCACCTTTAACCATGGATAAACTGAAGGCCCTGTGCCAGAACCGCGGCTTCATTTTTGCCGGCAGCGAAATTTACGGCGGCCTGGCCAACACCTGGGATTTTGGCCCCCTGGGTGTGGAATTTAAGAATAACATCAAAAAGGCCTGGTGGCAGAAGTTCGTCCAGGAAAGCAAATATAATATCGGGCTGGATTGCGGCATTCTGATGAACCGGGAAGTTTGGGTGGCCTCCGGCCACGTGGGCGGCTTTAACGATCCTCTGATGGATTGCAAGGCCTGCAAGGCCCGTTTCCGTGCCGATAAACTGATTGAAGATTACACCAAGGGCGCCGAAACCGGCGACGGCTGGAAGAACGAAGAACTGGAAGCCTATATCAACGAGCATGATATCGTCTGCCCCGTGTGCGGTAAGAAGGATTTCACCGGCATCCGCCAGTTTAACCTGATGTTCAAAACCCACCTGGGTGTGAACGAAGCCTCCGCTTCCGAAGTGCTGCTGCGCCCCGAAACGGCCCAGGGCATTTTCGTCAATTTCCTCAACGCCATGCGCACCACCCGCAAGAAGCTGCCCGCCGGTATTTGCCAGATTGGCAAATCCTTCCGCAACGAAATCACCCCCGGCAACTTCATCTTCCGTGTGCTGGAATTTGAACAGATGGAACTGGAATTCTTCTGCAAGCCCGGCGAAGACCTGGAATGGTTCAATTACTGGCGTTCCTTCTGCAAGGAATGGCTGTTGAACCTGGGCATCAAGGAAGATTGCCTGCGCCTGAGGGACCATGAACCCGAAAAACTGGCCTTCTATTCCAAGGCCACCACGGACTTTGAATACCTCTTCCCCTTTGGCTGGGGCGAACTTTGGGGCATTGCGGACCGTACCGATTATGACCTGAAACAGCACATGAACCACTCCGGCAAATCCATGGAATACCTGGATCCCATGGCGGGCGAAAAATTTGTGCCCTACTGGGTGGAACCCTCCGTGGGCGTGGAACGGCTGGTGCTGGCCTTCCTGTGCAACGCTTACGACGAAGAAGTGCTGGATGAAGAAAAGAACGATGTGCGCACCGTTTTGCACCTGCATCCGGCCCTGGCCCCCTTCAAGGCGGCTGTGCTGCCCCTGCAGAAGAACAAGCTGGGCGGCCTGGCCAGCGAAATCCATGCGGAACTGGCAAAATACTTCCCCGTGGATTATGACGAAACCGGCTCCATCGGCAAGCGTTACCGCCGCCAGGACGAAGTGGGCACCCCCGTGTGCAGCACCGTGGACTTTGAAACCGAAGAAACCGGCACCGTCACCGTCCGTGACCGGGATACCATGGAACAAAAGCGTATTGCCATCAGCGAACTGCGCTCCTACCTGGAAGAAATGCAGCGCTTCTGATAACAGACAATATCCAAACGGCATGATGAACGTCATGCCATTTCTGGGTGTCAAAAAAGTATTTTTGACACCCAGCGATTGAAAATCAGCTAAAGCTGTTTTTCAATCGGAGCATCACATTTACTGTAAAAATGGGTTTGCAGCCTCTTAAGCAGAAGCTGCAAACCCTATTTTTACGGCC
>JAZUQI010000055.1:0-7449 GCA_045605625.1 Clostridia bacterium | reverse complement strand
GATCTTCGGTGCGGCCTGCGCGATGAAGCAGCGCCTCATGCGCGTTTCTGGCAAGCAGATCTACCTCATCACTCCGCCGCAGGTGTACGTCGCGCCCTTTGATGGGCTGCGCCGTGCCGGCATGGGGGATATCGAGCGCCGCTGGCCCGGGGCGCTGCAGGCCAATATGCAGCCCCAGCAGATGGCGGGCGCCCAGCCCTTTGTGAATAATGTGCAGCCCATGCAGGGCGCTCAGCAAGCAGCGTATGCCCAGCCCCGGCAGGATGGCTTTACCCAGCGGATGGCTGCCCCCCAGGAAAATGCAGGGGCTTTCTACGCCCGGCCGCAGCAGCAGCCGGCCCAGATGCCTGCATTCTCTTCCCAAAGCGCCAACTCCGGCTATGTGCCGGATGATATGGAAGTGGCCGAATAAGGCTGCGATAGAATACAATAGTTTTGGAGGTTGGTTCAAATGATTTCTGGTATCATCGGTACGATTGCGGGTCTCTACACTCTGGTTCTGATTGTGAACTTTGTGGCCAAGCTGGTTGTGAAGGAAGAAAAATCCTGGATGAAGGCGCTGGATCAGCTGTGCGCTCCCGCTGTTGGTTTTGGTAAGATTGCTGCCAAGAAGCTGTTTGGCAATAAGGAATTTGCTTTTGATATGCCCCTGCTGATGGCCATCGTGCTGGTGATCGTGGCCAACGCTGTGGTGTGCGGCGTGCTGGGCATTCTGGGCCTGTAATACATAAACGGAAGAGCAAAAGCCGAAAGGGGTACGGGATATGCCAATTACGGTATCGGATATTGAACAGAAAGAGTTTCATTTTAAGCTTTTTAAGGGCTATGACCCCGAAGAAGTGGACCGCTATCTGGACGACATCTGCGATCAGATGTATATCCTGTATCAGCACATTGATACGCTGCAGCAGCGCCTGGCCCAGGCCAATCAGGCCCCGGCCTATGCGCCCCGTTCCGCTGTGCCGCCGCCTGCCGCCGCTGTGGATTATTCTGCCCAGGCCCAGGATGAACTGAACCTGGCCCGTCAAAAGGCCCGGGGCATCATTGAAGAGGCTCAGGAAGATGCCCGGCAAATTCGTGCAGAAGCGGAAGCCCTGCTGGAAGAAGCACGCAGTGCCAAGCAGCCTGCGGCCCCTGCCGCCCTCAGCGAAGAAGCCCTGGAAGGCCGGAAAGCGGCCCTGCAGGAGGAAATTGATATGCTGAAGGCAACGGCCCGGGATTATCGTATGCGTTTCCAGCGGCTGGTGGAAGATCAGCAGCATGTGCTGAACGCCGAAACGGAATTGTTCGACTAAAGAAGCATCCCATGCACTGGCCCGGTGGCAATCATCGGTGCCGGTGCTTTTTTGCAAGAGAGGGGGAAAAAACGTATGCGCCTTGGCGGTATTGAAGCCGGCGGTACCAAGATGGTGCTGGCGGTGGCGGATAAACAGCTGCATATTCTCCATCGCACCACCCTGCCCACCACCACTCCGGAAGAAACATTGCCGAAAATGGTGGCTTTTTTCAAGGAAAATCCGGTGGATGCCCTGGGCATTGGCAGTTTCGGCCCGCTGGAATTGAACCGGGAAAGCGCAGCCTATGGCAGCATCACTAAAACCCCCAAACTGGCCTGGCGGAATGTGCCCCTGGTGCCGGCTTTTGAAGAGGCCCTTGGCATTCCCTGCCTGCTGGATACGGATGTGAACGCCGCTGCCCTGTGCGAGGCGGCAATGGGCGCCGGGAAGGGCCTGAAAAATTTGGTGTATGTGACGGTGGGCACCGGTATCGGCGGCGGTATTTACTGCGAAGGGAATCTGGTGCACGGCAAAATGCACCCGGAAGTGGGGCATATGCTGCTGAGGCATCACCCGGAGGATCCATCGCCTGATGGCTTTTGCCCCTATCACAAGGGCTGCCTGGAAGGCATGGCCAGCGGCCCGGCCATGGAAAAACGCTGGGGAAAAAGCGCCCGGGAACTGCCACAAGGCCACCCGGCCTGGGATTTGGAGGCCCATTACCTGGCCCAGATGTGCCTGAACCTGTTGATGACGGTGAGCCCGGAAAAAATCATTCTGGGGGGCGGCGTGATGGGGCAAAGCCACCTGTTTCCCAAAATTCGCAAGGAACTGATGGGGCTTTTGAACGGCTACCTTTCCTGCGTTACCGATGCGGAGGAGGTGGTAGTGCCGCCCCTTTGCTACCCGGATAGCGGATTATACGGGGCCTTGCTCCTGGCCCAAAACGCAAAATAAAGGAAGAAATTTTTATGGAAGAAGTAATCACCACGGCGGCCCAATCTTTGGATGATGCAGCCCATATTATCACGGGGGACGGCGTGCAGGGAAGCTGGGCGGTCCTATTGACAAGGCTTGCCATGGCCTTTTTGATTCTTGCGGCCGGGGTTATTTTGCTGCACATTTTAAAGCGCATTCTGCGGGCGGTGCTGGGCCGGAAAAAGGATAGCCAGCAGGAAGAGGGCCAGCGGAAAACGCTGCTTTCCCTTTTGTCCAATTTATTGGCCTTTGCGGTGTATTTTGCGGCAGGGTGCATGGCCCTCAGCGCCCTTGGGGTGAATGTGGAAAGCCTGCTGACCGTGGCCGGGGGGGGCGGCCTTGCCATTGGCTTTGGCTGCCAGACGCTGGTGAAGGACTTTGTTTCCGGCCTGTTTCTGTGGATTGAGGGCAGGCTGAAGGTGGGGGATATTGTTACCATCGGGGGCATGACGGGCAAGGTGGAAAGCATGGCCCTTCGCACCACCACCCTGCGGGCCACCAACGGCAATTTGTACACCATTCCCAATGGGGATATCCGCACCGTTGTGAACATGACCCGGGATTTCCGCTATGCCCTGGTGGACGTGCATCTGGCCCATCACCAGAATTATCAGGGGGCCATGGAGGCCCTGCAAAAGGCCATGGCAGACCTGAACGAAAAGGAAGAAATTCTGGAAGAAACCCCCAAAGTGGTGGGCATCACCGGCAGCGACCGCTTTGCCGTGACCATCCGCATTGAATGCAAATGCGATGTGGAAGCCTGCTGGGAAGTGGAACGTAAAATTCGGCTGGCGGCCCTGGAATGCCTGCAGAAAGAAGGGTATGCATCGTGATCGTGTTTGACACCCATTGCCATCTGGATGATGAAAAATTCAATGAGGACAGGGAAGCGGCCTGGCAGCGGATGCTGGAAAACGAGGTGCGCCATTGCGTGTGCGTGGGCAGCGATCTGGCATCTTCCGCCCGGTGCCTGGCATTGGCTGCCAGCCATCCCGGCATGTTTGCCGCCTGCGGCGTGCATCCCCATGAAGCGAAAGATGCCAAAGAAGGGTATCTGGATGCGCTGCGTGAAATGCTGCAGCAGGAAAAGTGCGTGGCCCTTGGGGAAATCGGCCTGGATTATTATTACGATTTTTCTCCCCGGGACGTGCAGAAAAAAGTGATGGAAGAGCAGGTGAACCTGGCCCTGGACATGGATATGCCGGTGATTTTTCACATCCGGGATGCCCATGGGGATATGGTGGATTTCTTCCGCAGCCGGAAGGAGCTGCCCCGGGGCATTATCCATTGCTTTTCCGGCAGCGCAGAAACGGCCATGGAATATGTGAAAATGGGCTTTTATATTTCCTTCGCCGGGCCGGTGACCTTCAAAAACGCCCAGAACCTGCAACGGGCGGCAGAGGCCGTGCCCCTGGACAGGCTCTTATGCGAAACGGACAGCCCCTACCTGGCCCCGGTGCCCATGCGGGGCAAGCGGAATGAACCGGCCAACGTGCGCTTTGTGAACCAGAAGCTGGCGGAACTCAAGGGCATTTCGGAAGCGGAAATGGCCTATATCACCTGTCAAAATGCGTGTAGGATATACACAAAAACGGGAATTGACGCAAATTCCCTTGAATAAATGGGGAATTTGTGGTATTTTGTAAGTACTACAAAAGGGGGCCCAAACATATGCTGTTCATTGGTATTTGCGGTGCAAGCGGCTCCGGCAAAACCACGCTGGCACGGGAATTGGTGAAAAACATCGGCGCAAAATGCACGGTGCTCAATCAGGATGCCTTCTATTTCGATCACCCGGATCTGACGGATGAAGAACGGGAAAATTTCAATTACGATGAGCCGGCCAGCTTCGATCATGACCTGCTGCTTTCCGATGTGGAAAGCCTGTTTGCCGGGAACGTGACGCCCCGCCGGGGGTATGACTTTACCCAGCACCGCCGCAGTGACCCGGAGGAGATGATTGATCCCCCGGATGTGTTGATTCTGGAGGGCATTCATGCCTTCCACGATAAGCGGCTGTGCGAAAAGATGCTGCTGAAAATTTATGTGCAGGTGGACCCGGATGTGTGCCTGCTTCGCCGCATCAAACGGGATATGCGGGACAGGGGCCGCCACATTGAAAACATCTATAAGCAATACCTGAACACGGTGAAACCCATGTATGAAAAGCATATCCGCCATTATGCCGATGATGCGGATGTGATTGTGATGCAGGGGGGCAAGAACGCCAAACTGGTTGGAATTCTGGCAGGGTATGTGGAAAACCTGCTGGCAAATAAGCAAATGTAACAGGAGGGAAAAACCATTATGCAGCCTTTCATGGATGAAAATTTCCTGCTCAGCAATGAAACGGCCCGGGTGCTTTACCACGAAGCCGCCAAGGAAATGCCCATTATTGACTATCATTGCCATCTTTCGCCCAAGGGAATTGCGGAAAACCGCCGTTTCCAGAACATTACCGAACTGATGCTGGGTGGCGATCATTATAAATGGCGTGCCATGCTCAGCTACGGCGTGGATGAAAACCTGATCCGGGGCGATGGCGACCCGAAGGAAAAGTTCGTTGCCTTTGCGGAAGCGGTTTCCCATGCCATTGGCAACCCCCTCTATCATTGGACGCACCTGGAACTGCAGCGTGTGTTTGGCATCTACGATGTGCTCACCAAGGAATCCGCCCCGGCCATTTACGATAAGGCCAGCGAAATGCTGCAGGGCGATGATTTCAGGGCCCAGAAGCTGGTGGATAAGTTCCAGGTGGATTACCTGTGCACCACCGATGACCCCATTGACGACCTTTCCTATCACAAGGCCATTGCTGCCGAAAGCGCCATGAAGGCCAAGGTGTATCCTGCTTTCCGGCCGGATAAAGCCATCAATGTGGATAGGGCCGGGTTTGCCGAATACATTGAAAAGCTGAGCAAAGCCGCCAATATGGAAATCAAGTGCACGGCGGATGTGCTGGAAGCGCTGGAACGCCGGGTGGAATATTTCCACGCCTGCGGCGCCCGGATTTCGGACCATGCCCTGGATACCGTGCCCTACGGCGAACCTTCCTTCAAGCAGGCGGACAAGGCCTTTGAAGCGGCCATGGCCGGGGAAGATATGAAGGAAAAGCATGTGAACAGCTTCAAAACCGTGCTGCTGTGCGGCCTGGGGGCTATGTATGCCCAGCGGGGCTGGGTGCAGCAATACCATATCGGGGCCATGCGCAATAACAACACCGGCATGTTCCGCCGCTATGGGCCGGACGTGGGCTTTGACTCCATCATCGATGCGCCGGTGGCCCATAATCTGAGCCGCCTGATGGACCTTCAGGATATGCAGGGCCAGCTGCCCAAGACCATTCTTTACACCCTGAACCCGGCCGCCAATCATGTGCTGGGCACCATGCTGGGCAATTTCCAGCAGGGCGGCGTGAAGGGCAAAATTCAGTTCGGTTCCGCCTGGTGGTTCATGGATCAGCGGGACGGCATGGTGGAACAATTGAAAACCTTCGGTGCGCTGGGCGTGCTGGGCACTTTCGTGGGCATGCTGACGGACAGCCGTTCTTTCATCAGCTATCCCCGGCATGAATATTTCCGCCGTATCCTGTGCAACGTGATCGGCACCTGGGTGGAAAACGGCGAATACCCCAACGATATGGAAATGCTGAAAAAGCTGGTGCGGGATATCAGCTATAACAACGCAAAAGCCTACTTTGGCCTGTAAGATTGAAGGAGGAAATGGATCATGGATATGCTCAAGCAACTGTCTCTGGCCGGGTTGGTGCCGGTTATTAAAGTGAAGCATGCGGAAGATGCGGTGCCCCTTTGCCGGGCCCTGAAAAACGGCGGCCTGCCCGTGGCAGAAATCACGTTCCGCACCGATGCGGCGGAAGAAGCCATTCGCCTGGTGCACGAAGCGCTGCCTGAAGTGCTACTGGGCGCCGGCACGGTGCTCACCTGCGAACAGGCGGATAGGGCTTGGAATGCCGGTGCCGGTTATATCGTGGCCCCCGGCCTGAACCCCACCGTGGTGAAGCATTGCACGGAAAAGGGTTACCCCGTGCTGCCCGGCTGCGCCAATCCTTCCGATATTGAACTGGCCTTGAGCCTTGGCCTGACCACCGTGAAATTCTTCCCCTCCGAAGCCCTGGGCGGCCTGAAAATGATCAAGGCCATGAGCGCCCCCTACGGCAACGTGCGCTTTGTGCCCACCGGCGGCATTACCGAAAAGAACCTGCCCGAATACCTGGCGTTCCCCAAGATTGCTGCCTGCGGCGGCAGCTGGATGGTGCCGGAAGATGCCATCGAAGCCAAGGATTGGGATAAGATCGAAAAGCTGGCTCGGGAAGCCGTGCAGGTGATGCTGGGCTTTGAAGTGGTGCATATTGGCATCAACAACGAAAACGCTGAAACCGCCGTTGCTGAAGGCAAGAAGCTGGCCGCATTGCTTGGCTGGAATGTGCAGAAGGATACGGAAAAGGGCCTGTTTGTGGGCAAGCAGTTTGAAATGCTGAAGTCCCAGGTGCGTGGCACCCATGGCCATATCGCCGTGGCCACCAGCAATGTGGAACGGGCCCGCTGGCATATGGAACAGCGTGGCTTCACTTTCGATGATGCCACCGCCACCTTCACCCCCGACGGCCGGATGAAGTTCATTTACCTCAACGAAGAATTCGGCGGCTTTGCCATTCACCTGCTGCTGAAATAAGCGTTTATTGGGGCGTGGCCCGGCCACTTGCTGCACGCAGAAACAAGTTCTTTGCTTGAAGATTGCTTTATTGCGGATTGGGTGTGGCACGGCCACAGGGGCTTGCGCAGCCCCTGAAACCCTGCGGCAGGGGTTTACCCCTGCACCCGTTTTGCGATGGGGATTCGATAAGCTGCCGTGGCATTTCCGCATGTAACATGAGGAAGCAAAAGTGACTGTCCCACGTGCCCAATGAAAACGAAAAGGCTGACAAGAAAAGTAAACTTTCCTGTCAGCCTTTTTCATTTTCCCCGGATGTCTTTGGCATCCGGCAGGCGGCAAAGCGCCGCCCGGCCCGTGGAAAATGATACATTCGGAATGTGTAATACGGAAAGATTCCAATTCTTCCGTCTGCTTCATAGCCAACCCTCTTTCACATGGGGGCCATATTCCACCTCATCCGTCAGGCTGCGCCTGACACCTTCCCCTCCAGGGGAAGGCTTTTGGTTGGCTGGCGGCGGAT
>JAZUQI010000054.1:0-3107 GCA_045605625.1 Clostridia bacterium | reverse complement strand
CAACGAGCTTGGCATCGACGTTCGCAGAATCACTTGGAAGCGTTGCGTTGATATGAACGACCGCCAGCTCCGCTTCATCGTAGACGGTATGGGCGGCAAGGCAAACGGCGTTCCCCGCGAGGACGGCTTTGATATAACCGTTGCCTCCGAAATTATGGCTGTGCTCTGTCTGTCTGAGTCTATTGCAGACTTAAAGGAAAGACTCTCCCGTATCATAGTGGGCTACACCTATGATGATAAGCCCGTTACCTGCGGCGAACTGAAAGCCGCCGGTGCCATGACTGCCCTTTTGAAGGATGCCCTGAAGCCGAACCTGGTGCAGACCCTGGAAGGCACCCCTGCCTTTGTGCACGGCGGCCCCTTCGCCAACATTGCCCATGGCTGCAACTCCGTCATGGCCACCAAGATGGCCCTGAAGATGGGGGATTATACCGTGACCGAAGCCGGTTTCGGTGCGGATCTGGGCGCTGAAAAGTTCCTGGATATCAAGTGCCGCATGGCTGGCCTTACCCCGGATGCCGTGGTGGTTGTGGCTACGGTGCGTGCCCTCAAGATGCACGGCGGCGTTGCCAAGGCAGACCTTGCCAATGAAAACATCGAAGCGCTGGAAAAGGGCGTTCCGAACCTGCTGCGCCACGTGGGCAACATCAAGAACGTGTATCAGCTGCCCTGCGTGGTGGCCGTGAACCGTTTCCCCACGGATACCGATGCTGAAATTGATTTCATCATCAAGAAGTGCCGTGAACTGGGCGTGAACACCGTTCTTTCAACCGTGTGGGCCGATGGCGGCAAGGGCGGCGAAGAACTGGCCAAGGAAGTGGTGCGCCTGTGCGAAGAAGAACAGGGTAACTTCACCTTCTCCTACACCGATGATATGAGCATCGAAGAAAAGATCGAAGCCGTGGTGAAGAAGGTTTACGGCGGCGATGGCATCAATGTGCTGCCTGCTGCTAAGAAGCAGATTGATACGCTGACCGCTCTTGGCTTTGATAAGTGCCCCATTTGCGTGGCCAAGACCCAGTATTCCTTCTCCGATGACCCCGGTAAGCTGGGTGCGCCCACCGGTTTCACCGTGACCATTCGCAATGTGAAGATTTCTGCCGGTGCTGGCTTCATCGTGGTGCTGACGGGCGATATCATGACCATGCCCGGCCTGCCCAAGTCTCCTGCCGCTGAACGCATCGATGTGGATGCCGACGGCAAGATCACCGGCCTGTTCTGATTTTTTATCAACAAATGCAAAACGGAAGTCAGGCCTTGGCCCGGCTTCCGTTCTTCTTTGGAGGAAAAGCGAATGGATAATAAGAAAATAGACCTGCTTTGGAGCATCAGCCTGATGGTGATCAGCTTGTCCTCTTTGCTTATCAGCATCACCGATGCCTTTGATGCCAATGTGCCGGATGCGCTGAGCATCATCCTGTGCATCATCATTCTGATTGCAACTGTCATTTTACTGTACACCAGCCTGAAAAAGTGGCAGCAAAAACTGTAAAGTAAAACCCGGAGAACATCATCGTTTCTCCGGGTTCTTTTTCAGAAAGATCCTTCTTCCATAAGCTTTCGCACATCACCGGGAAGTAAGGCACCATTTTCGCCATGAATTTGCACCGGTAAATCAATGGGCAGCCCTTTTTCCCAAGGAGGCAGAATTTCCGCAGAAGGCGTTTTGATGCTCATAGGCTTTTTCTCCAGAATAACGGATACATAATCCTCAATGGAGTGCAGCGGCTCATCCAGCAAAACGCCGCCCAGCTTTTCATATTCCATGTTTTCGGCGTTGTGGTTATCGGAACCGCTGGAATAGGGAAGCTGCAGCCTTTTTGCATATTGCAGGGCCAGGGTATTCCACACCGGCACATTGCCGTAGTTCACCGCTTCAATGCCGTCCACAAAATCCGGCAGCAAATGGATGGCATCGTTATAAAAACGGGAGCGGAAGGGGTGGGCCTGCACCATGCAGCCCCCAAAGGCACGCACTTCTTTATACATCCGCACCCGATCCCATTCCTTCATATCCGGGTTTTGCAAAAGAAAATCCTTAGTCAGGCCATAAATCAGGTATTCATCACCGTTAAAGTTTTCTTCCAGCCCGAAAAACACAGGGAAATTATGCTTATCGCCCTCGTTTTTTGCATCTTCATAGCCGCTGCAAAATTGGTTCACCCATTCGTTCCAGGGAAGCTTCCTGTCCGGCTGGGTGTTGCCCTTAAAAAAGTGATCCGTAATGATGATGCCGGTATACCCAAAATCCATATAAGGCTTGATATAATCCGCCCCACGGCTGCGGGAGCAGGCAGAACCCTGAGAGGTATGCATATGGGTTTCATAAAGATACTTTGTCATAAATGGACCAGCTTTCCTTCGTTTTTCTCTATTTTACCATTCTAATTGTCACAAAGCAAGTGCCTTTCGTCAACGACAGGCAAAGAAAAATTTGCTATAATGAGGGAAAGTAAGGGAAAGGAGAAACTTTCATGTTTCCCATCTATGTAAATCAATCAGGGTATTTTCCTGATCAGAAAAAAATGGCCGTCATGACGGAAGAATGCCCTTCCTTCCAAGTGAAGGATATGGAAGGAAAGGTGTGCTTTGAAGGTGTATGGGTATGCTTTGGGGAAGATGCCCTTTCCGGCGATACGGTATATCAGGGGGATTTTTCTGCCCTGAATATCCCCGGGCGTTACCGCATTGAAACGGAAAAAAGCGTTTCTGCATCCTTTTCCATCGGCGAAACGGCTTATGATAAGCTGATGTACGATATGATGCGTGGGTTTTATTTCCTGCGCTGCGGCTGCGCATTGGAAGAAAAGCATGCCGGCAAGTTCACTCATGCCGCCTGCCACACCAGCCTTTCCAGCGAATGGCATAACCACGATGTGAAAAAACAGGTGCTTGGCGGCTGGCACGATGCAGGAGATTATGGCCGGTATGTCACCCCTGGTGCGGTGGCCCTCTGCCATCTTTTGTATGCCTTTGCATTCTATCCGGATGTATTTGAAACGCTGCATCTGAACATTCCGGAAAGCGGCAATCATCTGCCGGATATACTGAACGAATGCAAGTGGGAATTGGATTGGCTTTTGCAAATGCAAAAGGAAGACGGCGCC
>JAZUQI010000053.1:0-4443 GCA_045605625.1 Clostridia bacterium | reverse complement strand
AAGGAGGACAACTACAATGGCTGCTATTACTGCTGCAATGGTTAAGGAACTGCGTGAACGTACCCAGGCCGGTATGCTGGATTGCAAAAAGGCTCTGGCTGAATCTGACGGCGATATGGAAAAGGCCGTTGCCTATCTGCGTGAAAAGGGTCTGGCTGCTGCTGCCAAGAAGGCTGGCCGTGTGGCCGCTGAAGGCGCCGTGGAAAGCTACATCCACATGGGCGGCAAGATCGGCGTTCTGGTGGAAGTGAACTGCGAAACGGACTTCGTGGCCAACACCGAAACCTTCAAGAACCTGTGCCATGACATCGCCCTGCAGATTGCCGCTGCCAACCCCCTGTACATCAACAAGGAAGATGTTCCCACCGCTGCTCTGGAAGCCGAAAAGGAAATCCTGCGTGCGCAGGCCCTGAACGAAGGCAAGCCCGAAAAGATCGTGGACAAGATGGTGGAAGGCCGCATTTCCAAGTACTATGCTGAAAACTGCCTGATGGAACAGGCTTTCGTTAAGAATCCTGACATCACCGTGGGCACCCTGGTGAACGAAGCCACCCTGGCTTCCGGCGAAAAGATTACCGTGCGCCGCTTCACCCGCTATGAACGGGGCGAAGGCATCGAAAAGAAAGAATCCAATCTGGCTGCCGAAATCGCCGAAATGACCAAGAAGTAATTTGCCCTGACAGGCGGCTGAAACAAGCCGCCTGTTTTTTTGAGGGTTTGAAAGTGAGGCAAAAGCATGAATACCTATAAACGCATTCTTTTGAAGCTCAGTGGCGAAATGCTGGGGGAAAACGGAAAGCTGTTTGACCATGATATTATTGATAATGTGGCCAATACGCTGGTGAAAATCGCAAAAGGCGGCGTGGAACTGGGCGTGGTGATTGGCGCCGGGAACATTTGGCGGGGCCGTCAGGGCGGCGAGATGGACCGGGTGACGGCGGACCAGATGGGCATGCTGGGCACGGTGATCAACTGCCTGTGCATGCGGGATGCCGTGCAGCGTGCCGGCGGCGATGCGGTGGTGATGAGCGCCTTTGAAATGAACCGTGTGTGCGAAGTATACAACACCCAGCACGCTGTGCAGCATTTGAAGAACGGCAAAATCGTGTTCTTTGCAGCCGGCAGCGGCAACCCCTTTTTCTCCACCGATACGGCTGTGGTGCTCCGGGCTGTGGAAGTGGGGGCGGATGCCATTTTGCTTGCAAAGAACATTGACGGCGTTTATACTGCCGATCCCAAGAGAGACCCCACCGCTACCCTCATCCGGGAAATCACCTACGAAAAGGCCCAGGATATGCGGCTGAAGGTGATGGACAGCGCCGCTTTCGCCCTGTGCGCCGAAAACAAGGTGCCGGTGGTGCGTGTGTTTGGCCTGTATGACCCGGAAGATATTGTGAAAGTATTGTCCGGCGATCCCATGGGCACCATCCTGACCCCGGAAAAGGAATAAGGGCCTATCCAATGCACGGTTGCATTTAACGGTTGAAATTTTGCTGAAAATGATGTATAATCATTTCAGACACGTCATAAATATAAAATGAACGAAAGGAGTGCGCCCTATGAAATTGATTATTGCTATTGTGCAGGATGAGGACGCTTCCCGTCTGATCAGCAACCTGATGAATGAAGGCTACGGCGTGACCAAGCTGGCCACCACCGGCGGCTTCCTCAAAAGCGGCAATACCACGCTGCTGGTTGGCGTGGATGATAACCGGTTTGACAGCTGCATGGCCATCATCGAAAAAATTTGCAAGAGCCGCAAGCAGATTGCCACTTCCCCTGTTACCATGGGCGGCGGTACCGCCGGGATGTATTCCCCCTATCCCATTGAAGTAACGGTGGGCGGTGCCACGGTGTTTGTGGTGCCGGTGGAAAAGTTTGTTAAGTTCTGATTCCCAGAAGATGTTGACGTTAAAGTCCTGTGCGGCGGGGAGTGAAATGCGCCTCGCCATTTGGCGTGAGTTTGAAGCAGGAAAACTGGCCCATGCTTACCTGTTTTGTGGAGAAAGCGGCGTGGGCAAGCGCACCTTTGCACGGACGCTGGCCAAGGCCCTGCTTTGTACCGGGGAGGGGGACAGGCCCTGCGGTTCCTGCCGTTCCTGCAAAAGGTTTGATGCCGGTACCCATTCCAATGCCTATTTCCCCAAGCCCCAGCCGAAAAAAGTGAGCATCGGCGTGGATGATTTGCGCACCATGATGGGGGAACTGGGCCGGGCATCCCTGGAAGGCGGCAAACGGGTGATTGTGATCAATCAAGCCGAAAAAATGACGCCCCAGGCCCAAAACAGCCTTTTGAAAACCCTGGAAGAAGCCACGGAAGGCACCTTCTTTTTTCTGGTGACGGATACGGAACGGGCCATTTTGCCCACCATCCGTTCCCGTTGCCGGATGGTGCGGATGCCCCAATGGCCGGAAGAAAGAATATACAAAGCGCTTACGGAAAAGGGCATTCCCTCCCTTCGGGCAAGGGAACTTATCTCCCTTTGCGAAGGCAGCCTGGGCAAGGCCCTGAAAATGCAGGAAGATGACGCCTATTGGGCGGATAGGGAAACCGTACAGCAAAGTTTTTTGCAAGTCAGGCGCACGGCGGATATTCCGGCGGCCAGCCTGCTTTTGAAAAATAAGAAGGATCAGGCGGAAGAACTTCTATCCATTCTGGAAAGGGAAATTCGCCGGCTGATTGAAATCAAAGAAGGAAATAAGGCGGAAGATACATCCTTTTTCCCGGCCCATTGGCAGGGGGCGGATGCAAAAAGCCTGATGCGCATACAGGACGCCGTGATGCGCTGTAAGCGGTATAAATTATCCAACGTTGGGTGGACGGCCAATGCCGAAAGCCTGATGCAATCTATTGCGGAGGAAGCAACAAAATGGCAACAGTAATTGGTGTTCGTTTCAGGAATGCAGGAAAGCTTTATTATTTTGATCCCGGCCAGCTTTGGCCCACTGCCGGGGATGCGGTGATCGTGGAAACGGTGCGGGGCATGGAATACGGCGAAGTGGTAACCGGTGTGCGTGAAATCAGCGATGATTTGATCACACCGCCTTTGAAAATGGTGATCCGTATTGCAACGGCAGAAGATGCCCAGCACCATCTGGATAACATTGCCAAGGAAAAAGACGCCATGGAAGTGTGCCAGAAGAAGGTGGATGAACACAAGCTGCAGATGAAGCTGGTGGGCTGCGAATACACCTTTGATAACAGCAAAATCCTGTTCTATTTTACATCCGATAAGCGGGTGGATTTCCGTGTGCTGGTGAAGGATCTGGCCGGGGTTTTCCGCACAAGAATTGAACTGAGGCAAATCGGCGTGCGGGATGAAGCCAAAATGATGGGCGGCCTTGGCATTTGCGGCCGTGAGGTTTGCTGTGCGGCATTCCTGGGGGATTTCCAGCCCGTATCCATCAAGATGGCCAAGGAACAAAGCCTGAGCCTGAACCCCAATAAAATTTCCGGCGTGTGCGGAAGGCTGATGTGCTGCCTGAAATACGAGGAAGACCACTACGAAGCCACCCGGAAGCAGATGCCCAAAGTGGGCAAGGAAGTGATCACCCCGGACGGTAACGGCACGGTGATTGACCTGAATATTCTCAAGGAAACGGTGCGTGTGCGCCTGCCCAAGGGGGATAGCTACGAACAGAAGGATTACCCCATGCAGGACGTGAAACGGGCCAATCCGCCCCAGAAATGGAACAACAAGCAGGAAATTGTGGAAGAAGAGCCGGAAACGGACGATAACGTGGAAGAAATGGACGAAGAATTGTCCGAAATCGTAGACGAATAACCAAGAAAACCCACGGCAAATTTGCGGTGGGTTTTTTGCAGGGAGGGAAAGAAAAATGGCAGAATCCTTTTTGACGCTGATGGCGGAATACTGCGATGCGGATCAGGAAAAGATTTCCGTCTGGTATGATGCGGTGGAGAAAGCCGGGTTTATCGGCAAGCAAACCAAGGGCTTGAAGCACCACATCAGCCTGTGCATGTTTCCCCTGGAAATGGAAGAAGAGGCCATTGAAATTACGAAAAACGCAGCCGCTTCCTTTAGCAAATTTCAGGTAGCCATCCGCCATGTGGGCATCATGCCCGGAGGCGAGGTGCTGTTTGCTGCGCCGGATGTGTGTGATGCACTGACCAAACTGCAACGGGCCTGCGACCAGGGAAAGCACATCGGCCTTCCGTTTCTGCCCCATACCACCATGCTGATCGATGACAAGGAAACGCTGGGGAAGGCTTTGCCTGTGCTGATGGAAAAATTCACACCCATCCCGGCTACGATCGATCGGCTGCACCTGTACGCCTTCTGGCCCACAAGGCATATCATCGAAGTGAAACTGAAGGATGAGTAAAAAAGCAAAATATAGAAGAATATTTGATCATGTTGATTGCGAAAACAAAGATTATGTGCTATAATATCGTTAGAAGTAAGTTTCTTTGTTTTGATG
>JAZUQI010000052.1:0-9339 GCA_045605625.1 Clostridia bacterium | reverse complement strand
CCCTGTCCGGCGGCGAAATGCAGCGTGTGCTATTGGCCATGGCCCTGATGCCCCTGCCGGATCTTTTGATTCTGGATGAACCCGTTTCCGGCATGGATCAGAACGGCCTTTCCCTGTTTTTGCAAACGGTGGATGAACTGCGCCACACCCATCACCTGGGCATTCTGATGGTGAGCCATGACTGGCAACTGGTGAACAAATACGCCGATTATGTGGTGCTTTTGAACCGGGAAATCCTGTGCGCCGGTACGCCGGAGGAAGTGTTTGCTTCCGATGCGTTCCGGGATACCTTTCAGGTGTTTCCCATGAAATGAGGAAGAAAAATGAGTGAACGGATGTGCGCAGCGGACCGGGCGGAAAGCCTGTTCCGGGCCGGATACAACTGCGGCCAGGCCTTGGTGGGCGCCTTTGCGGAAGAAATGGGCCTTTCCATGGAAACGGTCCTGCGGATCAGCGCCGGCCTTGGCGGCGGCCTGTGCCGTATGCGGGAAGCCTGCGGTGCGGTAAGCGGCGCCATTGTGGTGCTGGGCTATGTGCTGGGCAATGATGACCCGGAGGATTACGGCAACAAAAGCCTGGTGTACGCCCTGGGCCAGCAGATGTGCTTCCGCTTTCAGGATCAGTTCGGCACCCTGAACTGCGGCAAGCTCCTGGGCCTGCCGGAAGGCAGCGTGGGCAGCATGCCCACCCCCAGAAGCCCTGATTTTTATGAAAAGCGGCCATGCCTTAAATACATCCGGGCCATGGCGGACATTCTGGAAGATACGCTGAAAAACAACTGATGCGGAGGAAAGAAATTGAACGCATTGTATCAGGTGATGGATGCCGTGCTGCCCTTTGAGTGCTTCCGGCTGACCATCATGAAAAATGCATTGCTGGCAATGCTGCTGCTCACCCCCCTGCTGGCCTTGTTTGGCACCATGGCGGTGAACCGGCGCATGGCCTTCTTTTCCGATGCGCTGGGCCACAGCGCCCTGGCCGGGGTGGGCCTTGGGATGCTGCTGGGGGTGCAGAATGAGCTGATCAGCATGATCGTGTTCGGCATCATCTGGGCGGTGCTCATCAGCCGCATTAACCGCATGGGCGGCGAAAGTGCGGATACCATCATCAGCGTGTTTTCCTCCACGGGCATTGCGGTGGGGCTGCTGATTTTATCCAAAAACGGCAGCTTTTCCAAGTATTCCTCCCTGCTGGCCGGCGATGTGTTGACGGTGGGGCCCGGGGATTTGGTGGGGCTGGCGGGGGCCTTGCCGGTGGGTGTTCTTTTGTGGGCGCTTTTATACAATAAGCTGTTGATGACGGCGGTGAACCCGGCCCTGGCCCAAAGCCGGGGGATTGGCACCAAAGGAGTGGAATATGCCTTTGTTTCGCTGGTGGCCATTGCGGTGATGCTGTCCATTCGGTGGGTGGGGGTGCTTCTGATCAACGCCCTGCTTATTTTGCCTGCGGCGGCGGCCCGGAATATTGCCCGCACCTCCCGGCAGCATGCACTGTACAGCGTGCTGCTTGGGCTGCTTTGCGGCGTGGGCGGCCTGGTGGCAGCTTATTACCTGAACACCGGCGTGGGTGCGGCCGTGGTTTTGTGCGCTGCGGTATGTTACGGCGTAACGCTGCCTTTGCGGCGGTTTATTCGGTGAGCTTTGCAGAACGAGTGCGTTCTGCTTTTATTATTCAAAAAATGTTTATGAGAGGAGGAGCGTTTCCGTGATTGAAGATTTTGACGGGTTGAGAGAGGTTGTCCATTTTGAGAAGGATTTGCAGCTGCGGGTATACCGCAACTGCGAGGCGGAGGATTACCCCCGCCATTGGCACACGGATATTGAATTGATTATGCCCCTCAAGGAAGGGTACACCGTGCTGATTGACAGCCGGGAATTCCGCCTGGCGGTGGGGGATATTCTGCTGATTCCCCCGGGGGTGATCCATTCCCTGAAGGCCCCGGAAACCGGGGAACGCTATATCATTCAGGTCAGCTGCGCCCTGGCCAACCAGATGCACGGCTTTTATGAAGAACTGCGGCATTTTTATCCCTGCCTGCACGTGCGTGCCCTCACCCCCAGGCTGGAGGAAGTGTGCGAAGAATTGCAGGGGGCACTGCACGCCATTTATGATGAATCCATTCACCGCAATCCCTTCTTTAACCACATGATGGCCGCCATCTGCAGCAAAATGCTGGTTACGCTGGCCAGGAACCGCAAGGCCTTTGCCACCCATGAAAGCGACAGGCGGTATGCCAAGAGCGTGGATGGGTTCCTTAGGGTGTGCGATTATATCCACAACCATTGCCATGAAAAGCTGGATGTGGAAATGCTGAGCGCCGTGGCCGGGTATTCCAAATCCCACTTTGTGCGCATGTTCAAGGAATTTGCGGATGTTTCCTGCGTGGATTATATCCAGCAGCAGCGGGTGGCCCTGGCCAAGCAGCTTCTGATGGACCCGGAAAACAGCATCATGGATATTGTGGCCAGAAGCGGCTTTGGCTCCGTGGCCTCCTTTAACCGGGTGTTCAAACAGCTTACCAATTTCACCCCCACCCAGTTCCGCAAAAGCCTGCGGCAGAATAACCGTAATATCTGATATAAATTCCGTTGGAAACAAGTGGCATTGGATGGGACAATTTCGTTATAATTTCAGTAGAAAATAATGCAAAATAAAGGAGATTGGCGATGCTGTTTTGTGCGAAAAAATGCTGGCTTCCTTTTCTGAGTGATGTGTGCCCGGTGACGCATACCCCCGTGGAAACGGCCCGGGCGGAATTGGATGGCATGCAGGTGAAGGCCTCCCTGCAATTGGATGAAGCCCTGGGGGATGGATACCGCATTGCAAAAAATGGGGAAGAATATAGGATCACCGGCGGCGAAAGGGGCCTTTTGTACGGCGCCTATAAACTGCTGCGGCAATTGCAATTGAAAAAGGATGCCGTGTGCGAAGAAACCCCGGCCTATCAGCTGCGCATGCTGAACCATTGGGATAATATGGATGGGCATGTGGAGCGGGGCTATGCCGGAAAATCCCTGTTCTTTCAGGAAAGCAAGTTCTGCTACGATGAAAAGCGCATCCGCTTCTATGGCCGCATGCTGGCCAGCGTGGGCATCAACGCCGTTTCCCTGAACAATGTGAACGTGCATTACCCGGCGGACAGGCTGTGCACCGAAGAACTTTTGCCGGAACTGAAAAAGATTGCCGATATCCTCCGGGCTTATGGCATCCGGCTGATTATCAGCGTGGATTATGCCCTGCCCGTCACCATGGGGCTGGATACGGCGGATCCATTGGACGAAAGGGTGCAGGCCTTCTGGGAAAAGCAGGTGGCCCTGATTTATTCCTACGTGCCGGATCTGTGCGGCTTCCTGGTGAAGGCGGACAGCGAATTCCGCCCCGGCCCCTATATGTATAAGCGCAACCATGCCCAGGGGGCCCATCTGCTGGCGAAGGCCCTGAAGCCCTATAACGGCGTATTGATCTGGCGGTGCTTTGTGTATAACTGCCGTCAGGACTGGCGGGATCATTCCATTGACCGGCCCATGGCTGCCTATGAAAACTATGCCTACCTGGACGGCCAGTTTGATGACAACGTGATTTTGCAGGTGAAGAACGGCCCCTACGATTTCCAGGTGCGGGAGCCCGTTTCGCCCCTTCTGTACGCCATGCCCAAAACCACCAAGGCCATTGAATATCAATTGGCCCAGGAATACACCGGCCAGCAGATTGACCTTTACTATATGGCCCCCATGTGGCATGAAGTGATGGACGCCCTGCCGAACCAGCCCCCCCACATTGTGGCGGTGACGAACCTGGGCGATGACGAAAACTGGACGGGGCATGACCTGGCCCAGGCAAACCTTTTCGCCTACGGCGAAATGGCGTGGCAGGGAAAGAAATTTGACGGCGTGGAAACGCTGAAGGACTGGATTTATCTTTCCTTCGGCCCGGATTTTGCGGAAGCGGCCCGGTTGGAAAAGATGATGCTTTCCTCCCGTTCCACTTACGAAAAATACACCGCCAACCTGGGCCTTGGCTGGATGGTGACGCCCCATTCCCACTATGGTCCCGATGCGGAAGGTTATGAATACGATTTGTGGGGCACCTATCACCGGGCCAACCGGGAGGCCGTGGGCATTGACCGCAGCGATAAAGGCACCGGCTACGCCCAGCAATACCCGGAAGAGCTAGCCAAACTGTATAACGACCCGGCCACCTGCCCGGAAAAGATGCTGCTTTTCTTCCACCGGATGCGCTATGATTATGTGATGAAAGATGGGCGCACCCTGCTGCAAAGGCTGTATGACGACCATTTTGAAGGCCTGGCAGAAGCGGAAGAATTGCTTAATAACTGGAAGGCCATGGAGGGCAAGGTGCCCGAAAAGGCATTCCGCCATAGCCTGGACCGGTTTGAAAAACAGGTGAAAAACGCCAGGAACTGGTGCGATAGGATGAACACCTATTTCTACCGCTTCACCCTGATCCCTGATGAAAAAGGCCGTAAGATTTACGACTGATCATAGATCACAAAAAGGAGAGAGAAAACCATGATGGATCATCAGAAAGCCCGTGCGCTGGCGGCCGAACTGGTTGCCAAAATGACGCTGGAAGAAAAAGCCTGCCAGCTGCGCTATGACGCCCCGGCCATTGAACGCCTTGGCATTCCGGCCTACAACTGGTGGAATGAAGGCCTTCACGGCGTGGCCCGTGCCGGCACCGCCACCGTGTTCCCCCAGGCCATTGGTATGGCGGCCATGTTTGATGATGAAGCATTGAACGAAATTGCCAAGATCATCGCCCACGAAGGCCGTGCCAAGTATAACGCCAATTCCTCCCACGGCGACCGGGATATTTATAAGGGCCTCACTTACTGGAGCCCCAACATCAACATCTTCCGGGATCCCCGCTGGGGCCGCGGCCATGAAACCTACGGCGAAGATCCCTACCTCACCAGCCGCCTGGGCGTGGCCTTCGTCAAGGGCCTGCAGGGCGATGGGGAATACCTGAAGCTGGCTGCCTGCGCCAAGCACTATGCCGTGCATTCCGGCCCCGAAGCCATCCGCCACGAATTTGATGCCATCGCCAACGAAAAGGATATGCGGGAAACCTACCTGCCTGCCTTTGAAGCGCTGGTGAAGGAAGCGGACGTGGAATCCGTGATGGGCGCCTATAACCGCACCAACGGCGAACCCTGCTGCGGCAGCAAAACGCTGCTTATGGATATCCTCCGGGAAGAATGGGGCTTTGAGGGCCACGTGGTCAGCGATTGCTGGGCCGTGCGTGACTTCCACACCCGCCACATGGTAACCGATACCGCCCCCGAATCCGCCGCCCTGGCGCTGAAGAACGGCTGCGATGTGAACTGCGGCAACACCTACCTGCACATGATGGAAGCCTATCAGGAAGGCCTGGTGACGGAAGAAGATATTACCAAGGCCTGCATCAGCCTGTTCGCTACCCGGTATCGCCTTGGCATGCTGGATGATGCCTGCGAATTCAACAAGATTGGCCTTCTGGAAAACGACACCGATGAACACGATGCCGTGGCCCTGAAGGCGGCCCTTCGCAGCATGACCCTGCTCAAGAACGATGGCATCCTGCCCATCGATAACACCGATAAGGAAAAGGTGATCCTGGTCATCGGCCCCAACGCCAACAGCCAGCTGGCCCTGGAAGGCAACTATAACGGCACCTCTTCCCGGTACGTCACCTTCCTGGAAGGCATCCGGGAAGCCTGCAAGGGCAAGGCCCGGGTGATTTACGCCCCCGGCTCCCAGCTGTTCAAGGATAATGACAGCGTGCTTTCCCAGTATAAGGATGACCGCCTGGCAGAAGCCGTGGCCGCTGCGGAACTGGCGGACGTGGTGATTGCCTGCATGGGCCTTGACGCCACCATGGAAGGCGAAGAAGGTGATACCGGCAACCAGTACTTCTCCGGCGATAAGAACGATTTGGAACTGCCTGCCGCCCAGAAGCGTGTGCTGGATGCCGTGATTAAGACCGGCACCCCCGTGGTCACCGTGGTGGCCGCCGGCAGCAACCTGCGTGTGGAAGAAGGCAATGCGGTGGTTTGGGCATGGTATCCCGGCCAGGCCGGCGGCACCGCCCTTGCCAAGCTTCTGTTCGGGGAAGAATGCTTCTCCGGCCGTCTGCCCCTCACCTTCTACCACAATGTGGAAGATTTGCCCGATTTCACCGATTATAATATGAAGAACCGCACCTACCGCTACTACGAAGGCAAGGCCCTGTATCCCTTCGGCTTCGGCCTTTCCTACACGGATTTTGTGTATGAAAATGCCAGGCTGTGCGGCAATGAAGTAACCGTCACCGTGAAGAACACGGGCAAGATGGATGCCGAAGAAGTGGCCCAGGTGTATGTGAAGTGCGAAAGCGAACATGCCCCCCTGCATGCGGCCCTGTGCGGCTTCAAGCGTGTGTTTGTCAAGGCCGGGGACAGCGTGGATGTGAAAATCACCCTGTCCAAAGATGCCTTCACCGTGGTGAATGACGAAGGCAAGCGGCTGCCCTGCGAAAAGGCCACCCTGTTTGTGGGCGGCTACCAGCCCGATGCCCGCAGCGAAGAGCTGACCGGCAAGAAGGCCCTGGAAATCAAGAAGTAAAAATTCATCATCAACAGCCGGGTGGATCGATCCGCCCGGCTGTTTTATTTTCAGTGCAGAGGGGCTGCGGCCCTAAGACGGATTTCAGAATATTTTATGGCTTGCGGCGGCGGGAATAGTGCTTGCGGCTGTTGACATTTGGTGAAATACGTGGTATACTATCCGATGGCTGATGAGCAATCAACCGAAATAAAATACCGGCCTTGCCTGAAAACAAGGCTTTTATTATGCAGATGCGGAGGTGGAAACGGTGCGCAGGGCCATGATGGAAATGAACCGAGCCAGTGAAAACGCCGCATTGTTTATTGAATCCTGCGGCGGTGACGTTGTTTCCCTTTCTTCCAAGGAACTTATTATTCTTCCCGGCTTCTGTGATGTGCATGTGCATTTCAGAGAGCCGGGTTTTTCTTATAAGGAAACCGTGGAAACCGGTTGCCTTGCGGCGGCCCACGGCGGCTACACCGATGTGTGCACCATGCCAAACCTGAGCCCGGTGCCGGATACCAGAGAGCATTTGCAAATGCAGCTGGACAGGATCCGGGAAAAGGCCTGCATCCGGGTGCACCCCTACGGCGCCATCACGCTGGAGGAAAAGGGCGAAACCCTGACGGATATGGAAAGCCTGGCGCAGCAGGCCGTGGCCTTTTCCGATGACGGCCGGGGCGTGCAAAGCGATGAAATGATGCGCCGGGCCATGAAGGAAGCCAAGCGCCTTGGCAAAATCATTGCCGCCCACTGCGAAGTGAATGATTTGCTCCGGGGCGGCTACATCCACGATGGGGTGTATGCCAGGGCCCACGGCCACCGGGGCATTTGCAGCGAAAGCGAATGGGCCCAGATTGCCCGGGATTTGGAACTGGTAAAGGAAACCGGCTGCAAATACCATGTGTGCCATATTTCCACCAAGGAAAGCGTGGAACTGATCCGCAAGGCGAAACAGCAGGGCCTGGATGTGACCTGCGAAACCGGCCCCCATTACCTGGTATTGTGCGATGAGGATTTGCAGGAAGACGGCCGGTTCAAAATGAACCCGCCCCTGCGCAGCCGGGAAGATCGGGATGCATTGGTGGAAGGCCTTCTGGATGGCACCATCGATATGATCGCCACGGACCATGCCCCCCATTCCGCCGAGGAAATGGGCCGGGGCCTGGAAAAAAGCCTGATGGGCGTGGTGGGGCTGGAAACGGCCTTTGCCGTGATGTACACCCACTTTGTAAAAAAGGGCATCCTTTCCCTGGAAAAGCTGGTGGAATGGATGTGCGTGAACCCCAGGGAGCGGTTCGGCCTGCCCTTTGGCAATGATTTCACGGTGTTTGATGGGAGCAAAACCTATTCCGTAAACCCCGAAACCTTCCTTTCCATGGGCCGGGCCACCCCCTTTGCCGGCATGGAACTGGCAGGAGAATGTGTGCTGACTGTATGCGACGGCAAGGCCGTTTATCAAAAGAAATAAAGGAGCGAAACAGACATGGCAAAGCGGACAGATTTGAAAAAGATTATGATTATTGGTTCCGGCCCCATCGTGATCGGCCAGGCGGCGGAATTTGACTACGCAGGCACCCAGGCCTGTCTCGCCCTGAAAGAGGAAGGGTATGAAGTGCTGCTGTGCAACTCCAACCCGGCCACCATCATGACCGATACCACCATTGCCGATAAGGTGTATATGGAGCCTTTGACGCTGGAATACATCGCCAAAATTCTGCGGTATGAACGGCCCAACGCCATCATTCCCGGCATTGGCGGCCAGACGGGCCTGAACCTGGCCATGCAGCTGGAAAAGAAGGGCATCCTCCGGGAATGCCAGGTGGAACTGCTGGGCACCTCCAGCGATTCCATCGAAATGGCGGAAGACCGGGAACGGTTCAAGGAACTGTGCCAGTCCGTGGGCGAACCCACCATTCCCTCCCAGATCACCTATTCTTTGGAAGAAGCCCGGAAAGCGGCGGTGGAAATTGGCTATCCCGTGGTGCTGCGGCCTGCCTTCACCCTGGGCGGCACCGGCGGCGGCTTTGCCGATAACGAAGAAGAACTGATGGAAATCGGCCGCAACGCTTTCAAGCTGAGCCCTGTGCATCAGGTGCTGATTGAAAAGAGCGTGAAGGGCTACAAGGAAATTGAATTTGAAATGATGCGGGATGGCCAGGATAAAGTAATCACCATCTGCGGCATGGAAAATATTGACCCCGTGGGCGTTCACACCGGCGACTCCATGGTGGTGGCCCCCATCCTGAGCCTGAACGACCGGGACCTAAAAATGCTCAACGACAGCGCCATCCGCCTCATCCGGGCCCTGAAAATTGAAGGCGGCTGCAACGTGCAGTTTGCCCTGAACCCGGAAACCAGCGAATATTACCTGATTGAAGTGAACCCCCGGGTGAGCCGCTCCTCCGCCCTGGCCTCCAAGGCCAGCGGCTATCCCATCGCCCGGGTGACGGCGAAAATTGCCGTGGGCATGACGCTGGATGAAATCAAGATTGCCAACACCACCGCCGCTTTTGAACCCCGGCTGGATTATGTGGTGGCCAAGCTGCCCCGGTTCCCCTTTGATAAGTTTGCCAACGCTTCCAACCAGCTGGGCACCCAGATGAAGGCCACCGGCGAAGTGATGGGCATTGGTTCCTCCCTGGAAGAAAGCCTGCTCAAATCCGTGCGCTGCCTGGAAATCGGCGTGAACCACTTCTATATGCCCAAGTTTGACGGCATGACGGAAGAACAACTGATGGATTACCTGAACACC
>JAZUQI010000051.1:0-2957 GCA_045605625.1 Clostridia bacterium | reverse complement strand
GCCGATGAAATTATGAAAAGCCTTGTGCAGGTGCAGCGGGTGACCAAGCAGGTGATGGACCGCTTTGACGAATATGTGCAAAGCATGGATAGCGCCAAGGAAAGCAATCAATTGTTCCTGCGCCACGGCAACGAAGTGTTGCAGGGCGTGATGGAAGCCACCAACGAACAGGCGGATATGCTTTCTGCCCTGCGCAGCACCCAGAAGAACCTGCAAACCAGCATGCAGGATTACGCCACCTGGAGCAGCCAGGTAACCGGCGCCGTGAATGACCATACCGAAAAAACCTTGCAGCTTTCCGGCACCGTCAGCCGGGAAATGAGCGAAAGCAGCAAGCAGCTGTCTCAAAGCTATGCTCACTTTGTGGATCAGATGACGGCAGGCTTTGGCACCATTATGGCCCGGTTTGAAGAAAACATGGGCAAGATGGTGAACGCCATGTATGAAAAGATGAACGAGGTGCAGAAACTAACGGAGCAGCCCGGGGAAAACTGCGCTGCAGCCATGACCCGGCTGCAAACGGCCATCCGGGAAATGACCGATGCCCTGAACAAGACGGAGGGCCAGTAACATGACCGCAAGACGAAAGGGAAGGCGGGCCGGGGCCGGAAGCGATCAGGGCGCCCACTGGATATCCTATTCGGATATGATGGCATCGCTGCTATTGGTATTTGTGCTGGCGGTGGTGTACAGCGTGTATCAGTATTATCAGATGCTGGATATCAAAACCCAACAGTTAAACGAACAGCAGGCGGAACTGGATAAGGCTGTGATTGCGCTGGTGCAGCGGGAAGAGGAAGTGGACAGCCTGAACGTGACCCTGCTTGGCAAGCAGGAAGAGCTGGCCACCATCCAGATTCAGCTGGATGAACAACAGGCGGATCTTTACGCCGCCCAGACCGCCCTGAAAACCAAGGAAGAAGAGCAGGCTGCCCTGCAATTGCAATTGGCAGAACAGGCGGATAAACTGACCGCCATGCAGGTGGTATTGGAAAGCCAGAAAACGGAAATGCTGAACCAGCAAAAGCGGCTGGATGATTTGGTGGGCGTGCGCACACAGATTATTCAGGATTTGAGCGTGGCCCTGAACCAGGCCAGCCTGAAAGCCACCGTGGATGAATCAACCGGCGATATTGTGCTGGACAGCGCCGTGTTTTTCGATGTGAATTCCAACTCCATCAAGGATTCCGGGAAGGAATTGCTCTCCCGTTTCCTGCCGGTATATCTGGGGGTTTTGATGAGCCCGGAATACGTGGATTATGTGGGTGAAATTGTGATCGAAGGCCACACGGATACCGCCGGTGCCTATATGACCAACCTGAAACTGAGCCAGAACCGGGCCCTGTCCGTGGCGGAGTACTGCATGCAGCTGCCGGGGCTGAACAGCCGTCAGGTGAAACTGATGCAGGAATTGATGACCGCCAAGGGCCGCAGCTTTTCGGACCCCGTGTATAATGCGGACGGCACGGTGAACATGGATGCCTCCCGGCGTGTGGAATTCAAGTTCCGGCTGAAGGATTCCGAAATGATTGACGAAATGAACCGTATTCTTTCCGAAATGGAATAAAGGAGGAAATGTTCCATGAAAACCTTTGCCATCCTGATGATTGTGGTGGTGCTGGCGGCGGCAGGCCTGGTTGGCTATGGCCTGTTCAATACCACGCTGCAGGTGATCGGCAAGGATGTGCAGGTGTTTTCGGCGGAAAGCCAGCCTGCCCAGTTTGAGCAATTGAAAGTGGCCGTGGAGCGCAATGCCCTGATTGGCACCCGGCTGAAGAATGGCCTTTTGTCCGGCGCAGAAAATTACACATACCACGTATACACCCTTCGGGTGAAAAACCCGGGGCTGGTGGACGCCCAGATGGTGGAAATGCAGATTGCACCCCTTGGAAGCGACGTGCTGTATTATGGGGAAAATGGGGAAGTGGTGATTGAGGCCGGGCAAACAAGGGATATCTGGTGCGTGCTTTTAACGGAAGGGCAAACCCATGATGTGCGGAATATGTACATCACCTATTATCTGTGGGGCCATCCCTGTGAGGTGAAATTTACTTATGACAACACCATTTAAGTGCCTGCTTCTGCTTGCGGTTTTGTGCATTCCCTGCCTGTCCCTGGCGGAGGAAGAGGGATTGCCGGAAGGGTTTTGCTATGTGGAAGATGTGATTCCCGATGTGATTCTGGAAATGCGCTATGCCGGAACGCACAACTTTGTGGGGGATGTGATTGACGGCTATGAACGCAACACCGCCATTTTAACCGTGGAAGCGGCTATGGCGCTGAAGGAAGCAGCGGATGCGTTCCGGGAAATGGGGTACCGCATCAAAATCTTTGATGCCTATCGGCCCCAGCGTGCGGTGAAACATTTTGTGCGCTGGTCCCAGGATGGGGATGATATGCGTATGCAGGCGGAATTCTACCCGGAATTTCAGAAAAAGAGCCTCTTGGTGGATCAGGGATACATCGCCCGGAACTCCAGCCACATGCGGGGCAGCGCCCTGGATTTGACCTTAACCGATATGGACGGCAACGAACTGGATATGGGTACGGTGTTTGATTATTTCGGGAAAAAGGCGTGGCATGGCGCCGTAAACGTAATGCCGGAGCAGAAAGAAAACCGGGAATTGCTGAAATCGGTGATGGAAGCAAACGGCTTTAACGCGTTTGAGCAGGAATGGTGGCATTACCGGCTGAAGAATGAACCGTTCAAAACGGAAAAATTTAATTTCCCGGTGAAATGAGCAGGAAGGAACCTGCTCATTTTTTTGTGGCAAAGAGAAACGAAAGGAGACAAGCGAAGAATAGATAAACGCATTTCGAAAAGGGAAATGCGTCTTATTTCTGCACAGAAAGAGGGCATCTTGTCATTGACGAAAAGGGGCGAAAGAGGCTATAATATTTCCATTGGAAAGATGAAAAAACATCTTCGAAAGGAGACATATTATATGGCTATATAT
>JAZUQI010000050.1:0-3189 GCA_045605625.1 Clostridia bacterium | reverse complement strand
GCGGATTCCTTTTTATCCACGGCGAATTTCACGTCACGGCCCACCATCATCCGGGAAAGCTCGGCCTTGGTGGTATCCTTGATGTTCACGGTGCCGATGTACTTGCCCTTGCGCAGCACGCTGCACCTGTCCGCCACCGCCATAATTTC
Source organism: Clostridia bacterium (assembly GCA_045605625.1). Lineage (GTDB taxonomy): Bacteria > Bacillota > Clostridia > Christensenellales > Aristaeellaceae > RUG563. Next base: position 3,040 of record JAZUQI010000050.1, on the reverse strand, counting down.
GTTCAGCTTATGGGAAATGAACAGAATGGATTTGCCTTCCGCCGCCAGGTTTTTCATGATCTGCATCAGTTCTTCAATTTCCTGGGGGGTGAGCACGGCGGTGGGTTCGTCAAAAATCAGGATATCATTTTCCCGGTACAGCATTTTCAAAATTTCCGTGCGCTGCTGCATGCCCACCGTCACATCGGAAATGAGGGCATCCGGGTTCACATGCAGCCCCCACTTCTTCGACATTTCCATCACTTTTTCCCGGGCCTTTTTCTTTTGCAGGAAGGTGAACCGGTTCACCGGCTCCACCCCCATGATGATGTTATCCAGCACGGTGAAGCATTCCACCAGCTTGAAATGCTGGTGCACCATGCCAATGCCCAGTTCGTTGGCGTCATTGGGGTTTTTGATTTTCGCAGGTTGGCCGTTGATGCGAATTTCCCCTTCTTCCGGGGTGTACAGGCCAAATAACACGCTCATCAGCGTGGATTTACCGGCACCGTTTTCCCCAAGCAATGCATGAATTTCCCCTTTTTTCAGCTGCAGGGTGATATCATCGTTTGCAATGATGCCCGGAAAGCGTTTGGTGATGTGCAGCATTTCCACTGCATACTGTTCCAAGTTGCAAACCTCCTTTGGCATGGGGGCTGCTGTTTTGCTTTTGCGTTTGTGCCCATCCCATGCGTATGTGAATGAAAGCCAAAATTTTTCGTTTTCTTACACATCAGTATACCATAGAAAAGGGGGTTTTGCCAAGCCGTTTCCAACAAAAAACTGCGATGCCGCACAAAAACGGCATCGCAGCGAATTTCTTGTATGAAATTACTTGATGTTGCCCAGGTATTCCACGGTGGTGTTGGTCACAGCGGGTTCGGCAGCGATATCAGCAGATACCACGATGGTGCCGTCCAGCATGCCCTTTACCAGCGCCTTATAATCGTCCGTGGTGAACTTGCCATCTTCGAACTGGGTGGAACCGGCAATCTGCACATAGTTGGCAGAGGGTTCTTCGCCCACCAGGCCCAGGGTGACGATCTTGCCGGCATAGTCTTCCCACTTGCCGTTGATCACAACGTCGGTCAGGGCGTCGATGGTGGCGGGTTCAAGGCCCTTCATGGCGGAGGTGACGGTGAGGTCAGCCCACTTGGCGATTTCTTCTTCAGAAGCGCCTTCGCCGGCAGCATAATTGGTGATCACGGCAGCCTGGTCCACGTCCACGCCGATAACCTTAGCGCCTTCCACCTTCTTGGCAGCGTCCACAGCGGAGGTGTAGATGCCGCCGCCGCAAGCGAACACAACCTGCGTGCCATTCTGGTACCAGTTATCCATGTAAGCGGTGATGTCAGCATCGCCGAAGAACTGGTTGCCGTACACATACTTCACATCCACATTGATGTTCAGTTCCTTGGCAGCGGCATCGCAGCCCTGCACAAAGCCATAACCATAGCGGATAACAGCGGGAACGGCCATGCCGCCCAGGAAGCCCAGCTTGGTGAAGCCCAGCTTCACGGCAGCGTAACCGGCCATGTAGCCGCACAGTTCTTCCTGATAGATGGCGCAGTACACGTTATCCATGTGCACATACTTGGTCAGGTCCCAGTTATCGGGATTGTAGTCATAAGCTTCGCCCTTGAGCGCCACGCCGCCTTCCAGCAGGTCGCCCTTGGCAACGTCCAGAGCAATGAACTTCACTTCGGGGAATTCGCCGGAAACTTCAGCGATGGTGCCGCCGAAAGCGTAGCCGGGCATAACCAGCACGTTGTAGCCTTCATCGATGGCCACTTCCACCTGGGCCACACGGCCGGCGGTGTCATTGGTGGCGGGCTTGAAGTACTTGTATTCCACGTTGTTTTCGGTGCCGAACTTTACGACGGCTTCCCAGGTGGTCTGGTTGAAGGACTGGTCCGTGATATCGCCGTAGTCGGTGATCATGGCCACTTTCATTTCTTCAGCGGATGCGATGGTAACCATGCCCATCAGCATAACCACCGCCAGAAGCAGGGCAGTAAACTTTTTCATGGGTATCTCCTCCTCAATATTTTCCCAATGGGAATGTTTCTGTAGTAAGTATATCATAAATGCAATTTTCATGCAATCCAGACAGAAAAAATTAACAAATGTTGCATTTCTGTATTATTTGCCGCTCACGGCAAGGTTTCCAGCAGGGAAAGGCCGCTTTTTTCCACGTAAAATTTCGCAACGCCGTCCACCGAAAGGGCCGCATGCAGGGCATCCATGGAATGGAAGGAAATGCTTCGACGGGTATCCGCCGTTTGCAAATACAGGGTGTAAAGCGGCGTTTCTTCATACGCCTGCCCCTGCTGCAGTTTTCCGGCCATGGGCAGCCTGTTCAGCTGCACATACCAGTTGAGAAACGCTTCCGCATCCGCCGCTTCCCCGTTCTTTTTCACCTTGGCGTCATACAGCGTCTGGCCGTATTCATCGGTGGCAATCCGGTTTTCTTCCGTCAGGGCCTCCACCATTTCCACCGTGTACACGCCCTTTCCTTCCACTTCCAGCCTTTCCAGCCGGTCCACCGTGAAATTCATGGGCGTTTGGGAAAGATAATCCTCCGCCTTCATTTCTTCCAGGAAGCCAAACAGAAACTGGCTGGCCTTATATACCCCATCTTTCCACAAAACGTACAGGGCCGTATCCCCTATTTTTTCGCCCAGCTGCAGCACATATTCCTTTTCCCCCACGTTCAGGGTTACGTTTTCCCCCTCCGTGGTCTGGCCGCTGATGATGGATTTGGCCTGGTTCAAGGTGACGGTGATCCGGGGTGCCTCCAGGCCCAAAGCCGCCAGATCCTGCTCCGCCGCCGGGCCAAGGTAGGCTTCGAAGGCCATGCTTTCCAAGCGGTTCAACAGCGCATTCATTTTGCTCTGGGCCGCCGGGTATGAAATGGGGCTTTCCATCAGAAAGCCATCCGGCGTGTAGGTGGACAGAATAGCTTCTTCCCCCTGCACCCGAATGCGGTCCAGAAGATCCCCCTGAATCTGAGGCTGGGTAAAATCCCGCAGGTATTCCATATCGTGAAAGAGGATATCCA
>JAZUQI010000049.1:0-4884 GCA_045605625.1 Clostridia bacterium | reverse complement strand
TTGCCGGATGGGATGTTGTAATCAACGAAAGCAATGCGGATGTAAACGGAAATGGTTCGGTTGATCCTCTTGATTTGCTGCGCATGATGAAAGTACTTGCCGGTTGGGATGTTGAACTGGTATAAAAGGGAGGAAAATGATAATGAAAAAGTTAGTGTGTCTGTTGCTGAGTGTATTGCTGTGTTGTGTGGCAATCAGTGCGATGGCAGCAAAAGCGGGCGATGAAGTAACGGTAAGTTTTTCTGTAACAGCCAATCCGAATAAAGCAATTCTGGTTGGCGTACGGTTTAGCTATGATAAGAGTGTATTGGATTTTGTGAGTGCATCTGGCAGTGGAGCGCAGGAACCGCAGGGCCCCAATGGCAGCTTTGTTCTGAACAATACATCGGGCATTCCTACTGGAAGTTTTGGTTCTATTACCTTCAGAGTGAAGGAGGGTGCTGCAGCTGGGAATTATGGCGTTTCTGCCAGTGTCAGTTATGCCTATGATATTAATGAAAAAGCGGTAAGCGGTTTTTCGGTAAGTGGCGGTTCCGTTAAGGTAGAAGCCCCCGAATGCGCCCACACCTGGGATGAAGGCACCGTCACCACGGAAGCCACCTGCACCAAGGACGGCGTGAAGACCATCAAGTGCACCAAGTGCGGCGAAACCGATACGAAGACGATTGCCGCCAAGGGCCACACCGAAGGCGCAGCGGAAGTGACCAAGGAAGCCACCTGCGAAGATAAGGGCACCAAGGTTATCAAGTGCACCGTGTGCGGCGAAACCCTGAAGACGGAAGAAATCGCTGCCCTGGGCCATAAGGAAGATAAGGGCACTGTTACCACCGAACCCACCTGCACCACGGATGGCGTGAAGACCTTCAAGTGCACCGTGTGCCGCAAGGTAACCAAGACCGAAAAGGTGGATAAGCTGGGCCATAAGGAAGATGAAGGCACCATCACCACCGAACCCACCTGCACCAAGGAAGGCGTGAAAACCTTCAAGTGCACCGTGTGTAAGGAAGAAACCCGGACGGAAAAGGTGGCCATGAAGGCCCATACCCCCAGCGAAGATTCCATCACCGTTCCCCCCACCTGCACGGAAGATGGTTCCACCACCGGCAAGTGCGCCGTGTGCGGCAAGGAACTGTCCAAGGAAGTGCTGCCTGCCACCGGCCATAAGGACGATGAAGGCACCATCACCACCAAGCCCACCTGCACCACGGACGGCGTGAAGACCTTTAAGTGCACCGTGTGCGGCAAGGAAACCAAGACCGAAAAGGTGGATAAGCTGGGCCACACCGAAGGCGCAGCGGAAGTGACCAAGGAAGCCACCTGCGAAGAAAAGGGCACCAAGGTTATCAAGTGCACCGTGTGCGGCGAAACCCTGAAGACGGAAGAAATTGCCGCCCTGGGCCACAAGGAAGATGAAGGCACCGTCACCACCGAACCCACCTGCACCAAGGAAGGCGTGAAGACCTTCAAGTGCACCGTGTGTAACAAAGTGACCCGGACGGAAAAGATCGCCATGAAGGCCCATACCCCCAGCGAAGATTCCATCACCGTTCCCCCCACCTGCACGGAAGACGGCTCCACCACCGGCAAGTGCGCCGTGTGCGGCAAGGAACTGGAAAAGGAAGTGCTGCCCGCCACCGGCCATAAGGATGACGGCGGTAAGGTGACCAAGCAGCCCACCTGCGAAGACAAGGGCGAAAAGAAACATACCTGCACCGTTTGCAACGAAGTGCTGAAGACGGAAGAAATTGCTGCCCTTGGCCATAAGGACGATGGCGGCAAAGTGACCAAGCAGCCCACCTGCGAAGAAAAGGGCGAAAAGAAGTACACCTGCACCGTGTGCAACAAAGTGGTGAAGACGGAAGAAATTGCTGCCCTGGGCCATAAGGACGACGGCGGCAAGGTAACCAAGCAGCCCACTTGCGAAGAAAAGGGCGAAAAGAAATACACCTGCACCGTGTGCAACAAAGTGGTGAAGACGGAAGAAATTGCCGCTCTGGGCCACAAGGATGACGGCGGCGTGATCACCAAGCAGCCCACCTGCACCGAAGAAGGCCAGAAGGTGTACACCTGCACGGTGTGCAAGAAGGTAATCAAGACGGAAGTGCTGAAGGCCCTGGGCCACAAGCCCGGCCAGTGGGTGGAAGTGAAGCCTGCCACCAAGGAAGAAAACGGCCTGAGTGAACGGTACTGCACCGTGTGCAATGTGCTGGTGGACAGCAAGGAAGTGCCCCATGCCATCTGGTATCGGATGACGGCCTGCTCCAACGGCCCCCGTTTCCGGGATATGGGCAACCTGACCCAGGAATGGTTCATGTTCACGCCTGTGGATCTTTCCCAGGATGGCCGTCAGGTGTTTGACCTGGTGGCCGGCAATATGCACGTGATCGGCAAGGTGTATGTGGATGTTGCGGAAGGCAATGTAACCGTAACCTACGATATGCTGTGGGGCGTGGAACTGGATAGCGAATTCCTCACCATCCTGCCCAGCCTGAGCGCAGTGGAAACCATGGATACCGAAGAAATGATGGCCTACAATTTCGGCGAAGCCATCAACATTGAACAGCAGCTGGGCGGCGACACCAAGGTGCTGCTGTACATGAACAACAAGGTTCGTTACATGAGCGACCTGGAAGGCCTGGAACGGTTGCCCTACAAGATGCAGCCCTACATGGATTCCATCGAAGCCATGAAAGCCATTATGGACTAACCAAATAAAACACAAGGATGCAGGGCTAACGCCTTGCATCCTTTTTCGTTGCGGAAAAGGGAGGATTGTGCTATAATATGATGGAAACCGGCTTCGATGGCCGGGGGAGAACGTTTTTTGTTTTCATGGAAAAATGGCAAAAGAGGGAAGGAAAATGAAGAAGATCATCACGGGGATTTTGCTGGCAGGGCTGATGATGCTGCTGTGCTGCCAAGGCGTGGCAGAAGCGCTGCCCAAAGTGACGTTTGTGCAAAATAGTGGCGCCGTAAACGGCGGTTTTACCTATGAACTGGCCCTGCGTGTGAATAAGGCGCTGGAAGAAGATTTGCAGGTGAGCATTCTGAACGGCAAAACCGGGGAAAGCATCACGGCTGTGATTCCTGCCGGTGAAAAACAGGTAGCGGTTTCTGTGGAAACGGAAAGCGTGGAAAAGAAGGAAAAAGTGGTGTTCACCCTGGAAAAAAGCGAAACCTGCACCACGGAAGGCAAGCATTCCCTGACGCTCCACCCCATGCCCAAGGTGAAATTTTATCAGGCGGTGAACCTGGGCCAGCTGGGCAAAAAAATGAATGTGAAGGTGGAATGCGGCGGTACCAGTAATATCCTGAAAGGGTATAACACCATGCAGCTGCGCAACCAGGATGGCACGGTGCTGGCGGAAAAGGCGTGGCCCATCGGCAACACCCAGCTGACCTTCACCTTCGATGTGACGGAAGAATTGCTGGGCCGCCAGGATTTATCGGTGTGGCTGGGCGAATATAAAGTGACCGAAAAAGATGGCTATGGCTCCCTGGCCGATGTGAGCGAAAAAGTGGTGGTGGAGCTGGCCCCGGAAGTGCCGCTGATGGCCATCGGCATTGACTGCGCCTATGACGACAGCAAGACGGACCAGATTTTGAACGTGCTGGATCAGCACGGCGTGAAGGCCACCTTCTTTATGACGGGCTACTTTATGCGCACGTTCCCGGAAGCGGCGCTGAAAATCCGGGATGCCGGCCACGAAATTGCCAACCATTCCAATACCCATCCCCACATGCCGGAACTTACGGAATACGATAAATACCGTCAGATCATGCGCCCGGCGGAAGAAGCGGAAGCGCTGATGGAAATAACGCCCCGCCTGTTTAGGCCACCCTTTGGCGAATTCAACAACAGAGTAACCTCCCTCTGCCGGGGCGAAGGCATGGAAGTGGTGATGTGGACCATGTCCTATAAGGATTCCGGCAATTCCATTCCCCGGGAGAAGATGATGAGCCTGGCCACGGAAGGCCAGGATTACGGCCCCGGTTCCATTGTGCTGTGCCATCTGGATGGCTGGTGCATGCCGGATACGCTGGAAAATGGGCTGACCTATTATGAATCCCTGGGGCTGAAGGCCGTGCCCATCAGTGCGCTGATTTATGCCTCCGGCCGGGAACTGCCCCCCATGCCGGATGCACGGCAGCCACTGAAGTATACCGATGATTACTGGCCGAACTGGATCCGGGAAAATGTGCCGGAATATGCCTGGGTGCTGGATAAAGAATAAATGAAAAGAGAGGGATGTGGTTCGCATCCCTCTTTTTTAGAAAGGAAGATAAGCCTATGAAGCGAATGGGATGGCTGCTGGTGGCGCTGGCCCTTTTGCTGTGCGGATGCAGCGGGCCGCCGCCTTCCAAATACAGCATGGCGGCCATTGACCTTTCCATGGAAGAAAACCTGCAGGGGTATCGGGTGCCCCTGGATGGCAGCAAATGGCAGCCGGTGGAACAGGCAGCGCAGCTGTATGCCAAGGTGAAAGCGGCCACGGCGGATGCCCGGAAGGTGGAGGATGAGGGCACGGTGGATGGGGCCATTGCCCTGTATTTCCACCCGGAAGTGAAACGGGATTTCCGGGAGCAATACCTGGTGTTCACCAAGGAAAACATCCTGTGCGTATCCTATAACCCCTTCCATAATCACATGGAGTTTTACCGGTTGCCCGATGGGGCGTATGAAGCGGTGCGGCAAGCGGTTGGGGAATGAAAGGAAGCGCACGAAGCAGAAGTATAAGTGCAGGGAGAAATCCACCAGCAAGCGTGATGAAAAGGATGCAGTTTTCCTTCATTTTTGGACGGAGCAGGGGACTGCGCAGCCCCTTTGGCCTCACGCAGACACACGTTTTCGTAATGCAAACCTTTTCTTTGCGTATGGGGGAG
>JAZUQI010000048.1:0-2883 GCA_045605625.1 Clostridia bacterium | reverse complement strand
GCGGCAACTGCACCCCCATCGGCGCATCTGCCAACATCACCGGCATCGGTATCTTACGCAAGGCCGGTTATGAAGTGAAGAATGGTGATTTCTTCAAAATCGGCATTCCTTTCACCATGGCAGCCGTCATTCCGGCGTATATCTATATCTGGGTACTGTTTGGGGTTTGAGGGATGAAGAAAAATTCAGAATGAAGAATTCAGAATGAAGAATTTATTGTGTTTTGAGGTTTTTCCGGGAAATAGGAACTGCTTTGCGAGAACGGTATCTCTGTGTATTTTTTCCTGATGGAAAGGCATCAGCCCCGGGCTGACGGATGAGGGAAAATAAACAGCAAGCAGAAGGATGTTTATCGGGCACGGCGGCAATCCATTGCCGTCCGCCGGATGCAAAGCATCCGGGGAAAACGAAAAAAGCGGTGGGAGAAATTTTTCTCTCAACCGCTTTTTATCGTTTTCATGGTGCCCGAAACACCTATCTTTGTATGCTTCATGCGGAATGTGCTGCTTCGATAAAACCCCTGCATCGCAAACCGGGTGCAGGGCCAATGGCCCTGCTGCGGGGTACAGGGGCTGCACAGGCCCCTGCCTCGTTCTTACAAGCCATTCACAATGTTCTCCGGCCGTTTGCCGCTTAGCACATCCAGAATTTGATAGCAGCAGGCTTCGGCCATTTCTTTCCGGGTAAGGGCGGTGTTTGTGCCGATGTGGGGGGTGCACACCACCCGGTTGTGCTGCAAAAGGGCAGAAGGCACATGGGGTTCATCCGGGAACACATCCAGCCCGGCGCCAAGCAGCCTGCCGCTTTCCAGGGCTTCCAGCAGGGCATCGGTATCCACCACGGCGCCCCGGGCGGTGTTGATGAGCATGGCCCCTTCCTTCATCCGGGCAAAAGCGGCCCGGTTCATCAGGTGCCGGGTTTCTGCCGTCAGGGGGCAATGGAGGGAAACGATATCCGCCTGTTCCAGCAATGCTTCAAAGGAAACGGGGGTGGCCACGTCTGGGTCGCAGCCCCGGCGGCAATAGCCCACCACCTGCATGCCAAAGGCCCGGGCCATTTGGGCGGTGCGGCGGCCAATGCGGCCACAGCCCACAATGCCCAGCATTTGCCCCCGCAGGCTTTTTCCCATGTGCCGCCCCATGCCGAACAGGGTTTCGGAGGGCTCTTTGCGCAGCCGCAGGTTCATTTCCCCAATACGGCGGCTGACGGCCAAAATCAGCCCCATGGCCAGCTCGGCGGTATCCTGGGTGACGGAATCGGGAATATTGGTAACGGGCACGCCGCACAGCCTTGCCGCTTCCACATCCACGGCATCATACCCGGCCCCGTAATTGGCAATGATTTTCAGGTTTTTCGCCGCCCGGATCACATCTGCCGATACCCGGCCCCCGGCCACGATGGCATCCGCCTTGGGCGCAAGCTGCAAAAGCTGATCCTCCGAAAAGGCCGTGAGAGGCGGCGGCAGAATCACGTTGTGCTGGCTGAGGGGATGAAAGCCTTCCCCCGGAATGCCGTGGGTAACCAAAATGGTGGCCATGGATGAAACCCTCCTGTACATAAGCTGAGGTATATCGCAATTATACCACGAATGCCAAAGAAAGGACAGGCTTTTTCGGCCTGTCTTTGGTTTTATTGCTGTTTTGCGTGGCAGGGGCAAGTGCCGCCGGGCAGATCCTTGGCATAGGGGCAGCCGATGCATTTCCGGCCCTGGCGTTTGGCCCGGATCACGTAGAACGCTGCGGCGCCTACCACGAGAAGCAGGAAAAGAATAAGGATAAAATCCGTCATGGGAAGCACTCCTTGAAAAGGGTCAGGCCTGGGCGTTCAGCTTGTAATCCTGCTGCAGGTTCTGGTTGGCCTTGCGAATGAGGTGAACCAGAATGCCGGCGAACACAAGAGAGGCAATCAGGCCGGGGAGGAAACCGGCGCCGAAGGAACCGGTGGTGATGAGGGTGCCGATCTGATAAACCAGATAGCCCACGGTGAAGCCCACGCCCATTTGCAGGCCGATGCCGCCCCACAACCATTTGCGGCTCTTCATTTCGGAGTTCATGGCACCAATGGCCGCAAAGCAAGGCGGCGTGAACAGGTTAAACATAAGATAGGCCAGGGCAGCCACTTTGGTGATGGCCATAATACCGGCGATTTCGGCACCGGCGCCCTCCAGCATGGCCAATTCTTCCGTATCAATCAGGTTTTCCAGGCCCACAAAGCACACGGCCAGGGTGCCCACCACGTTTTCCTTGGCAATGAAGCCGGTGACGGCAGCAGCCGCCATCTGCCAGCTGAGAACGCCCACCACGGGCACCAGCAGATAAGCAAAGGGCCGGGCGATGGAAGCCAGAATGGAGGCATCCGCCGTTTCGGCAGGCTGGAAATTCCAGGCGAAGGACTGCATCACCTGCACCACCGTGTTGCAAAGCAGGATGATGGTACCGGCTTTCACGATGTAGGCCCAGCCCCGGCTGAGCATGGACATAAACGCACGCTTCAAAGAGGGCAGCTTGTATTCCGGCAGTTCAATAATGAAGAAGGATTTGCGCACCTTGTGGCCGGTGACCTTGTTGATTAAAAGAGCGCCCAGGAAAATCAGCAGAATGCCCATGAAATACATCATCGGGCCCACCCAGCTGGCATCGGCAAAGAATGCACCGGCAAACAGGGCAATCACGGGCAGCTTGGCGCCGCAGGGCATGAAGGGAGTCAGCATGGCGGTGGCCCGGCGTTCACGCTCATTGCGGATGGTGCGGCAGGCCATCACGCCGGGGATGGCGCAGCCGGTGCCGAACACAAAGGGAATCACGGATTTGCCGGAAAGGCCCACTTTTTTGAAGATGGGGTCCAGCACCACGGAGGCACGGGCCATGTAGCCGCAATCTTCCA
>JAZUQI010000047.1:0-13615 GCA_045605625.1 Clostridia bacterium | reverse complement strand
GCATGCAGCATGGTGATGGCCTGCTTGGCCGCCTTATGGGCGCAGGCTTCGGGATCAATCAGGTGATCAAAAATTTCAAAGCCCTGCATGGCCCCGGGGGAAGCGGAGCCTGTTTGGTTTTCGGTACCGTTGGAGGCAATGGCGTTGACGAAGAAACGGGTGTACACCCTTGTATCGCCGGTGAAGAGGCCTTCGGTATTGGCAATGAAAATGCGCTGCACGCTGTCGCTATAGGAAATAGCGGCCTGGGCCAGTTCATCGTATTGCTTGAGGGCGGCCTGGGCGGCCCGCATTTTTTCCACTTTCCGGGCGCTTTTTACCTGATCCGGCCGCTGGGGGATGAGGTGGATATTGGGGGTTTCCTGCCAGAAAAGGGGCGTGGGCGTGCAGCCCTTGCCATCCCGGATGGCCCCGGCGGCCCGGCGGGCACAGGCAATGAGGCCGGCTTCCGAGGTATCGTTGGTGTACACATAGATGCCCTGGGTGCCGGAAAAAACCCGCACACCGGCGCCGTGCAGGCGCAGGCTGTTCACCGTTTCCACCTTGCCCGACAGCATGGAGAGGGAATGGTTCAGCCTGTCTTCCAGAAAAATTTCGGCAAAATCACCGCCGGTTTTGGTTGCCTCCGCCAGCACGGCGGAAGCCAGTTTTTCAGTGAGCATAGCAATCTCCTTTATTTTTTGATGGATGAATCAGAAGGAAAAAGTATTGTTCCACTTCAGGGCAATCAATTCCAGCAACTCTACGCTGCGGTACAGGCCGTTTACGGCCTGCTGCACCGCACTTTTTGCCCGGAGATTGGACGAAGAATAATTGGACATGATGCTGTTGACGCTGTAAGAGGAACAGCCGATTTTCAGGGCGATTAACTCCAGCAATTCTACGGTGCGGTAGGTGCCGTTTACCAATTGCTGGGGGGCGCTATCCGCCCGGAGATTGGAGGAAGAGAAATTGGACATGATGCTGCTGACGCTGTAGGAGGGGCAGCCCAGTTTCAGCGCAATCAATTCCAATAATTCTACGGTGCGGTAGGTGCCGTTCACGGCCTGCTGGGCGGCGCTTTTTGCCCGCAGGTTGGAAGAGGAATAATTGGACATAATGCTGCTGACGCTGTAGGAAGGGCAGCCCAGTTTCAGGGCAATCAATTCCAATAATTCCACGGAGCGGTACGTGCCGTTGACCAGCTGCTGGGGTGCACTTTTTGCCCGCAGGTTTGACGAAGAATAATTGGACATGATGCTGCTGACGCTGTAGGAAGAACATCCTTTTTCCAGCGCAATTACTTCCAGCAATTCCACCATGCGGTAAGCGCCGTTTACCTGCTGCTGGGGTGCACTATCCGCCCGGAGGTTAGAGGAGGAGAAGTTGGACATGATGCTGGAAATCTGGCTGGAGTAATTGGCGGCCAGGGCAGTTACGGGAAGAAACACAAGAATGATCAGGGCGGCCAACAGGCGAATGTACCTTCTTTTCATGGGTGTTATCCTTCCTTCTTTTGTAGTATTTGATTTTTGTATTATCCGATACGCTGAGCCTTTTCTTTTTGGTTGATTTCATGCACCAGCGAAAGCAGATCAATATTTTCCAGATCCTCCGCCCGAAAATCGGTGAAGGGTTCGTAGGCGGCATCGGAAAGCCCCACGGCCTTCATGCCGGCCCGGTGGGCCCCTTCAATGCCGGCGCTGTTATCATCCACCGCCAGGCAGTTTTCCGGGGGCAGGTGCATTTTTTCGGCGGCCAGCAGAAACACTTCCGGGTTGGGGGCCGGTTTATCAATCAGGTTTCCGTCCGCCACGGCATCAAACAGGTTTTGGATGCCCAGATGCTTCAGGATGAACCGGGCATGCTGGCTGGAAGAAGCCACCGCTGTGCGGATGCCGCTGTGGCGCAGGGAAAGCACCGCTTCAATGGCCCCGGGCAGGGCGCAGGAAGTATCCAGCTGGGAAATATAGTGCATGTATAAATCGCCCTTGCGCATGGCCAGCACCATTTTTTCCGGTTCGGTATAGCGCCGCCTGGCCCGGGAAAGCAGTATATTCAGCGCATCGGTGCGGCTTTGGCCCCGCATGCGCTCGTACGTAGTTTCATCAAAGGGAATGCCGTTTTCATGGGCCATGGCTTGCCAGGCCAGGCGGTGGCAGGAATCGGTGGTAACCAGCACCCCTTCCAGATTAAAAATGACAGCCTGAATCAAAGCGGATGATTCCTCCTTCCGGAATACAATATGGCATCTGAACGTATCAATGTGTTCCTATTATATCACAATTTTTCCTTCTTGTACAGGGTTGGTTTTCCGGTGCATGAATTCATTTCCTTCCGGGCAAGATGAAAGGGATGAAACGGCCCTTTTGCAGGGGGCGAAGGAGGAAAAGAATGTCGCTTGGGATGATTTTGCTGGTGGCAGCATCGGTATTGGTGCTGCTGGGCATTGGCCAGCGTGTGCTGGATAAAATGCAGCTGACGGACCGCAGTGCCCTTTTGATCATGGCCCTGATTTTTTTCGGCGGCCTGCTTCCGGATCTGGTGCTGGGGCAGGTATCGGTGAATATCGGCGGCGCATTGATTCCCCTGGGGGTGTGCGTGTATTTGCTGATCCGCACGGACACCACCAGGGAAGTGGTGCGGGCGCTGGTGGGCAGCGTGATCAGCGCCGGGGCCATTTTTCTGCTCAGCCGCCTGATGCCGGATGAACCGGAAAGCATTGTGCTGGACCCCAATTATGTGTATGGCATTGTGGGGGGCGTGGTAGCCTATGTGCTGGGGCGCTCCCGAAGGGCGGCGTTCATTTGCGGCGTGCTGGGGGTGCTGCTGGCGGATATTGCGGTGGCGGTGATGAACCGGCTTGAGGGCATCAACCAGATGCTGTACCTTGGCAGCGCCGGGGCCATGGACGTGGTGGTGATGAGCGGCCTGATTGCCGTATTGCTTGCGGAACTGGTGGGGGAAATGATGGAACGCATGGCCCGGCCCCATGAGCCCAATCATGACAGGGTGCACACCCCGGTGAAGGGAGGAAAAAAGAAATGAAAAAATGGGCTGTTTGCCTGATGATATGCTGCTGCCTGCCCCTTCTTTCCCTGGCAGAGGAAGCGGCGGAAGGGAAAACCTACCACATTGCTTCGGAAAACGGGGAAAGCCTGACGTACCTCAGCTTTCCGCCGGATGTGGGGGATGAATACGTGGCCGGGGATAACCGGCATTACAAAGTGACGGCGGTGGACCACACCACCCTCACCGCCAAGGCCCAGCTGCAGGGGGATTACCCCATGCCGGATGTGAACTGGCTGGAGGAGGATGCCCGGCCCGTCAGCAGCCAGCGCCGGGCGGTGGCGCTTTACTGCACCCACAGCGACGAAAGCTATGAGCCCACCGACGGCAAAAGCAGCGACGAGCAGCGGGGCGGCATTTATGACGTGGCGGAAAGTTTCAAAAAGGCCCTGGAAGGGGAGGGCATCACCGTCTATTACAGCGATGAAACCCACCACCCCCACGATGCCGGGGCTTACCGCCGCAGCCGGGCCACGGCGGTGAACCTGGTGGAGCAGGGCGTGGATGCGGTGATGGATATTCATCGGGACGGCATTGAAGACCCGGCCTCCTACGAAGAAACGGTGGACGGGAAGGAAATGACCCAGGTGCGGCTGCTGGTGGGCCGTAGCAACCAGAACGCCGCCGCCAACAAGGCCTTTGCCGCCCAGATCAAGGCCGTGGGGGATAAAATGTATCCCGGGCTGATTAAGGATATTTACATGGGCAAGGGCACCTATAATCAGGATCTTCTGCCCCATGCGGTTTTGCTGGAATTTGGCACGTATACCAATGAAAAGGAAGATGTGCTTTCTTCCACCGGCCACATGGCCGAGGTGATGAACAAAACCCTCTACGGCGGCGTCAGCGGCGCAGCCCCGGCAGCCGAGGAAAAGGAAAGCAAGGGCATCTGGACGGGCCTGCTGGTGCTGATCGGGCTGGCAGCCGGAGGCGCAGCATTGTATGCCTTTGTATCCACCGGCAGCGGCAAAGGGGCCATGGAAAAATGGAAAGGCACCTTCCGGGAACTGGGCGGCAGCGTGACCGGAAAGAAAAAACAACAAAAATGAAAATAAAACGTAACAATTTGGAGATAAACTGTTGACAAATTGTTGGTTTTGCCCTTAAATAGAAGGTGGAGCAGAAGGGGAATGGAAAACATTCCCGGTTGCATTCTGCCCCCCTGCAAGTTACAATCAATACCGATTACGATACAGAGGTGCAACGATGATACGGAAATGGATGATGGCCCTTGCGGTGCTTGTTTTGCTTGGCAGCACGGCCCTGGCCGAAAATGATCCGGCAGCGCTCACGGTTGGCCAGAAGGGCACGGAAGTGCTGGAGCTGAATACCCGGCTGCGGCAATTGAATTACACCAGCGTGCCGGCCGGGCCGGAATACACCGAATCCACGAAAAATGCGGTGCTTTCGGTGCAGAAGGCCTATGGGCTGGAAGAAACCGGCGTGGCCGATGGGGCAACGCTGGAAATCATTTACGGCACCTGCTACCGTCCCCTCAGCCAGGGGGATGAAGGGCTGGACGTGCAACTGATGCAGGAAAAGCTGACGGAAATGGGCTATTATTCCGGCCGGTGCAGCGGCACCTTTCTGGAAGGCACGGCCACGGCCCTGGAAGCTTTCCAGCGGGAACACGGCCTGGATGTGACCGGCAATGCGGATGTGATGAGCCAGGAAATTTTGTTTTCCATGTCCGCCCGGCCCACGCCGTCGCCCACTCCGGCCGGCATGAAAGCCACCCCGGTACCCACCCCCGGGCCCTATCAGGCCTATACCCGGAAACTGACCTATGGGGATAAGGGGGCCGATGTGCAGAACGTGCAGCAGCGGCTGATGGAACTGGGCTTTTTCACCTTCCACAAAACCACCACCGGCTATTATGCCCAAACCCAGTCCGCCGTGAAGCAGTTCCAGCAGCACAATGGCCTGGACGCCACCGGCACCGTGGATGAAGATACCTGGAACGCCCTTTTCAACGACCATTCCGTGGCAGACGTGAACTGCACCCCCAAGCCCGCACCGCCTTTGCAGTATTTCTTTGAAGTGGATATCAACAACCAGGTGGTAAAGGTATGGAAGTATAACGAAGAAACCAAGGATTATACGGATCTGGATCGTTCCTTCCTGTGCGCCACCGGCACGAAAAAATACCCCACGCCCCTTGGCACCTTCGTTTTATCCGGCCGCACCGCCCGTTGGTGCGAATTCCCCACCTGGGGGGGCGGCAAGGCCCAGTACTGGACGAAAATTGATGAGAGCATTGCTTTCCATTCCGTTCTGTACAGCGAAAGCGATGAAATGACGCTGAATGTTTCCTCCCTCACCGGTCTTGGCAAGCGGGGAAGCCACGGCTGCATCCGGCTGACGGTGGCGGACGCCAAATGGATTTTTGTCCATGTGAAAAAAGGCATGCGGGTATACATCCATGAGGACGGCATCAGCGACCCGGAACTGCGCTATGCCATCAAGCCCGGGGAACTGAACAAAAGCAACATGAAGCCCTATGTGACCCCGGCCCCCCCGGTGTACACCTATGACGGCACAAAGCCCCCGGAAGGGGAAATGCGCAACCTGTCCGTAGGCAAGGAAGGGGCGGATGTGTACTGGCTGCAGCGGAAACTGCAGGAACTGGGCTTCTATAAAGGAACGGCCACCGGTCAATACCGGGAGGGCACCCAGAAGGCTGTCAGCGCCTATCAGCGCAGCCGGGGCATTTCCGGCGATGGCATTGCCGGTGCCTACACCCTGAAAATTTTGTACAAGGAAGTGGCGGAGGCCAATGCCACCCCCACCCCCGCTCCAACGCCCACTTTAACCCCGGCCCCCACGCCTGCGGCCACCCCGGGCATGGGCAACTGAAAAAACAAAACGGAGACCGCCTGGTAACAGACGATCTCCGTTTTTTTGTATGTAGGGGTAAAGGTCAGGTCTGGGGCAGGTCCGGCAGTTTCACCACGGTGCCGGGAGTGAAATCTTCCGGGGCAATGCAGGGGTTGGCTTTCAAAAGATCCGCCACTGATACCCGGTTTGATAGGGCCACGGAATTGAGGTTATCCAGTTCTCCCAGGATGATGGTGCGCTGCACGGGGCAGGCGGTGTTCCGGGCCGGAATGCACAAAACGTCGCCGCTGCCGATGGTATCCAGGTTCACGCCGCTGTTGGCCGTTTGCAGGGTGTAATAGCTCAGGTTATACTGCACCTGCAAGTCGGCGGCGGTTTGCCCCTGCTGCACCACCGTCCGGCGGTTATCGGGGCATACGGTGTTGTTATCGGTGATGGGGGTATGGGCAGGGTCCTGGGCCGGCTGGTTCAGGCAATCGCTGTAGGGAATGCACAGCACATCTCCCACCGTCAGCCGGGAAGGGGGCACGCTGGGGTTTGCGGCAATCAGTTCCCGCAGGGAAACCCCGGTGCGCTGGGCAATCAGGAAAAAGCTATCCCCCCGGCGTACGGTGTATTCATAGGCGCAGTTGGTGTGTTCACTCATGGGTTCATCCGCTCCTTTCTGTTTTTCATTTTCATTCTATGACAAAAGGGAAAAAAGGTGTGCCGCCCGGCAGGAAGAAACGCAGGAACGGAGAATAAGGAGAGGAACTGGGGATTTGCTGAGGAAACCGCTTTTGAAGCCAAAAGCAGTTTCCCCAGACCCCTTCCGAAAAGCGATTCGGAAAGATTGTATCGGGATGGATGATTGTTTTTTCTCCGGGAAAGGATCATCTTTCTTGGAGAGGGTTTGGGAGAGGGGTTCTTTGGACGGAAAGCCCCCTTCTCCCAAGAAAAATGGAGGTATGTATGGCTGTATTGCATCAGGTGGTTGTGCTGTTTTTGATGGCGATGCTGGGCTTTTTGCTCACCTGGCGGAAGGTGTGGAACGACCATAGCGTGAAAAGCGTCACCAGCATGGTGATTTTGATTTCCACCCCCTGCCTGAATTTTTCCAAGCTTTATCACCTGGAGCCGGGCACCCTCACCGGGGAATGGCTGTATTGCTTTTTCCTGTCCCTTGTTTTAACCAGCGTGATGCTGGGCATTGGCTTTGTGGTGTTTCGCAAGCATCCCAAGGATGAACGGGCGGTGTTTGCCCAGCTGACGGCCCTGTCCAATTGCGGCTTTATGGGCTACCCCGTGATGGAAGCGGCCTTCGGGCCCCAGGCGGTGGGCTATGGCGTGGCTTTCGTGACGGCTTTCAACATCGTCAGCTGGAGCATTGGCCTGGCCATGTTCTGCAAGGATTTCAAAACCGGGCTGAAGAAGATGGTGAACCCCACCATGTGCGGCATTTTGCTGGCCCTGCTTTTGCAGCTTCTGAACTTCAGGCTGCCCACGGTGATAACGGATGTGGTGGATGCCATGAGCCATCTGGCCACGCCCATGGCCATGATGGTGGCCGGGGCCTATTTCGGCAAAATCACCGGGGCCATGCTGAAAAACGCTTCCTTCCTGCTCACCAGCTTTTTGCGTTTGGTGGTGATGCCGGCGTTTGTGCTGGCGGTGCTGAAAATACTGGGGGTGGGCGGCGATATGGGGGTAGCCATCTTCATTGCCTGCTGCATGCCCGGGGCCAGCAACACCCTGGTGCAGGCCACCGCCTATTCCACGGATCACGCCCGGGAGCTGGCCGTGGGCGTGGTGGCGTTTACCACCATCGTCAGCGTGGCTACCATCCCGGTGATGCTGCTTTTGTGGTGAAAAAACCTATTGACAGAACAGAAAAAAAACAGTATACTATCTGCCGAACTGAATACCTTATCCAGAGTGGTGGAGGGACTGGCCCTGTGAAGCCCGGCAACCGGCACGGATGTGCAAGGTGCTAATTCCAGCAGCGTGATGAACGCTGGCAGATAAGGCGCAAGAAAAGGAATTTCCATGCTGCTTGTCTGACGACCGGCAGCATTTTTTTGCGGAAGGGAAAGGCTTTCAGTATCTGAACAAAAGGAGAAAAGAAAAAATGAGAACCCTGTTTACTTCCGAATCCGTTACCGAAGGCCATCCTGATAAAATGTGCGACCAGATTTCCGATGCCATTCTGGACGCCCTTCTGGAACAGGATCCCATGAGCCGTGTGGCCTGCGAAACCTGTGCAACCACCGGCCTTGTGATGGTGATGGGTGAAATCACCACCAAGGGCTATGTGCCCATTGCGGATGTGGTGCGCAAAGTGGTGAACGATATTGGCTATGACCGGGCCAAGAAAGGCTTTGACGGTGCTTCCTGCGCTGTGCTGACTGCCGTGCATGACCAAAGCCCCGATATTGCCCAGGGCGTGGATGCTGCCCTGGAAACCCGGGAAGAAAGCGAAAACGAAACCGGCGCCGGGGATCAGGGCATGATGTTCGGCTTTGCCTGTGATGAAACCCCGGAAATGATGCCCATGCCCATTGCCCTGGCCCACCGGCTGACCCGAAAAATGGCCGAAGTGCGCAAGAACGGTACCTATCCCTGGATGCGGCCCGATGGCAAAAGCCAGGTGACGGTGGTGTATGAAGATGGCAAGCCCGTTTCCGTGGATACGGTGGTGATTTCCACCCAGCATGACGAAAACATTGCCCACGAAGAAATTGAACAGGCTATGATCGAAGGCGTGATCAAGAAGGTGATCCCGGCGGAACTTCTGCAGGCGGATACCAAGTATTTCATCAACCCCACCGGCCGCTTTGTGCTGGGCGGCCCTGCCGGGGATACGGGCCTGACGGGCCGGAAGATCATCGTGGATACCTACGGCGGCTATGCCCCCCATGGCGGCGGTGCCTTCTCCGGCAAGGACCCCACCAAGGTGGACCGCTCCGCTGCTTACGCTGCCCGCCATGCCGCCAAGAACGTGGTGGCCGCCGGCCTTGCCAAGCAATGCGAAATTGCCCTGGCCTATGCCATCGGCGTGGCCCAGCCCGTTTCCTTCCAGGTGAACACCCGGGGCACCGGCGTGATCGCCGATGAAAAAATTGCGGAACTGGTGGCCAAGGTGTTTGATATGCGGCCCGATGCCATTATCAACCGCCTGAACCTGCGCCGCCCCATCTATCGCCAGACGGCCGCCTACGGCCACTTCGGCCGCACCGATGTGGAGCTGCCCTGGGAACAGACGGATATGGTGGACGCCCTGAAAAAGGCGGCCAACCTGTAAATAAACCGATTTGCCCACCCGAAACGGTGGGCAATTTTCTGTTTTTGGCAGATTTGGAAAAAATATTTGAAAAGAATCGATAAAAACGAGGGTCTGTTCCGTCTATATATACGAAGGAGGTGAGCAGCGCATGAATGTTGTCAAGGCGCCGGACAACAAAACGGATGAAATGCTGATACGCATGGTGAACCAATATCAGGGCATGCTGCTGCGCATGTGCTATGTATACCTGAAGGATATGGAGCAGGCGAAAGATGCCGCCCAGGAAACCTTTCTGAAGGCCTATAAGGCTCTTCCCGGGTTTCGGGGGCAATGCAGCGAAAAAAGCTGGCTGATTCGCATTGCCATCAACACCTGCCGGGATATGCAGCGCTCCGCATGGTTTCGCCACATGGACCGGCGCATTACCCCGGAGGATTTGCCCCTTTCGGCCCGGATGGCCCCCGATGAAGATGACCTGGATGTGATGTGCCACATCATGCAGCTGCCGCCCAAGCTGAAAGAAGTTATCATGCTGTATTATTGGCAGGAAATGAACGCAACGGAGATTGCACAGGCCCTTGGCCTTGCCCAATCCACCGTTTCCAATCGATTGAAACGTGCCCGGGATTTGCTCCGCAAGGTGCTGGAAAGGAGGGGAACCCATGAGTGAACAGAAGGAAAAGCAAAGGGTGCAAAAAGCGTTTGCCGCCTCCCTGTCCGGCATTCAGGAGGATCCCTGGATGGCGCAGCGTGTGCTGAATAAGGCACATGAAGCGCATGAGACAGGAGGAATTATTGTGAAAAGAAAATTATCCATTCTGCTGATGGCGCTGGTTATTATTCTGCTATCGACCACCATTGGGTTGGCGTGGTCATTATCCCGAGATTATTTTGCAGATATTGCAAAAATAACCCTCACCAGCGGTGATTATGAGCATTGGACGTTGGAAGAAAAGCGGTATATGATGACCGTGATGGGGAAATATGGCTTGCTTTCAGAAACGGAAGCCCATAAGCGTTCCCGGCAAAGTGAACAGGAAATTGATAAATTTATGCTGGAACGGTATGCCTTTGAAGATGCGCCGGATGATATTTCCAACATCAGTCTGACCCGTATAGCATGGGTGGAAATGGGGCCATACACCGATTGGGATAATGAAACGTGGGTGTGGTATTCCAAGATGATGTTTGAAGTGGGTTTGTGGAACGAGACAAGCGATGTGGATGTGTATGAAACGCCGGGCGAGGAAGCTATTACTCCGGAAAAAGCCGTTCAGCTGGCGGAAGAAAGTCTGATTGCGCAGGGCATGGAAAGGGAAAAGGTGGAAAAAGCATGGCATGTGTGGCATTATATGACCCATGCCAGCGATGTGAAACGGGAGGAGATGGTTTATTGCATTACGTTCCGTTTTGATGATGGCTCGGAAACCTATGTATTTATGACCCCGGATGGGGAAAAGAAATAGGGGAATGCAGTACGGCTGATACCCTTCGGATGCCTGTCTTTTAGGATGGGCATCTTTTTTTGTAATTATTTTCAAAAAAAAGGTAGACAAAATACGTGCTTTTGCGTCTATATAGGTGAAGGAGGTGAGCAGCCATGGTGTTAGGAACGGGCCCGGCCAACACCCGAGCAGAAAAACTGGCGCACATGGTGGCGCAATATGAAGTGATGTTGCTGCGTACATGCTATATGTACCTTCACGATAGAGGAATGGCAGAAGATGCAACCCAGGAAACCTTCTTGAAAGCATTCAAAGCATTGGATTCCTTTCGTGGGGAAAGCAGCGAAAAAACGTGGCTGATGCGGATCGCTATCAATACCTGCCGTGATATGAAACGTTCTGCGTGGTTTCGGAATATGGACCGCAGCGTGGAAATAGATCGGCTTCCGTTGCCGGCCAGGGAAGCAGCGTTTGAGGAGGCGGATGCATTGACCCAGGCCATTGCCAAACTGCCACCCAGGCACAGGGAAGTGATCCTGCTGTACTTTTATCAGGATATGACCATCCGGGAAATAGCCGCTGTGCTGGATGCATCGGCTTCCACGGTTCAAAAAAGAATAAAAACAGGGTGCAGCAAACTGAAAAAGATGCTGGGGAAGGAGGATTTCTATGGATTATGAGAAGATGCGTTTGCAAGTGCATACGGGCATTGATCGCTATTGTGCTTCTCTTTCCTCCGATCCCCACCGTGTACAGCGTGTGCTGAATGCGGCGCACGGGGAAGGAAGAAATACTGTGAAAAAGAAAATATCGTTTGTGATGGTGTTTCTGGTTCTTTTTATGCTGTTCAGCATTACTGTGGCCGTGGCGGCCATGATGGGCTGGGGGCATATTGAAAAATCCATGGATATGGCCGTGGAATTTGGGCTTTACGACCAATGGTCGCTGGAGGCGAAGATGAAACTGATTGCCTCCATGAAGGAGGACGGCCTGGAAATTGCCCAGAAAGACTGGCAGGATTTGCAGGGAACGGCCCTGAATGAGCAGGAAAAACACGGGCTTGCGGATGAAATTTTGACCGGATATTACGGGGAAAAGGAATTTTTGTATTACTACACCATTGCCACTACTGAATGGGGCGAGCCGCAAACCTGGGATTTGGAGCAGCGGCATTGGTTCTATAAAACCCAGCGTGAGAAAGGGCTGCTTCTGGATAATTTCTGGGTGGATATTTTGCCGGAGGAAGGGGATTTTACCCAGCAACAGGCGGAGGAAATGGCCAAGCAGGAAGTGGCCCGGGTGTTTGGCCTTTCCGAAGAAAAGCTGGCCCATTTGCACGGGGACGTGTCCTTTTTCATCACTGAAGATTATGCCATTCCCAGATGGAGCATTAACCTGTATGAAGATGATAATGTTTGGGCCACCAAATACAGCGTTCTTTTGACGAGGGAGGGGGAGGTGACGGAAGATGCGGAACACTTGGGCATCTTAACGCCAGAACACGAAAAGCAGCGGCAAGAGAAGCAGGAAAGCAGTGCTGCTCAAAAGGATAGCCAATGGGAGAAAACGGCCAAGCGGCGGATAGAAGAAAAAGATACGGTGTACTATAACCCGGAGGGCGGGAAAAGCTATCATTTCCTGCAAGATTGCCCCTTGGTGGCTGAGAAATATTTGCCGCTGACGGTGCTGAATACGGAAAGTTCGGTTTTTCCCCTGTATGCTCCTTGCCGTGCCTGCGTGCAGCAAAATGATTTGTGGCCCATGCAGGATAAGATGAAATATGGCATTGGCCGGTGGAAAATCCCCGGTGAGGGTTGGATTGGGGAAGATGCGGCGTTGCATATTGCCTGCAAGGCTATGGAGGAACAGGAAATCCATACGGAGGGGTTGTATCCTGTTATTGGCTGGTCCGGCGAAAGGGATGCAGGAGAGGAATATTATGTTTCCTTCTTTGCCATGGTGTGGCAGGAAGAGGGGGAATTGTTTCTGGATCCGCAGTATGTTGTCGGGGTGGATGCCGTCAGCGGCCAGGTGGTGTATGTGAGCGACGGAAACGGCTGATAAAACATCGTATTTCTATTATGAGCGTAGTGTATCTTTCGGAATCAAATTTGTAACAATTTCAAGTGAAAAAGCGACCGACGCCGTTGCGTTTGGGCGTTTTTCTTTGAAAAACAGAAAAATATTTCAGAAAAATTGAAAAATATTTAGAATTTATTACAAAAAGTACGTGCATTTATTTCCTTTTTGTGTTATAATCGTAAAGCGAGAAAAAGAAGGGGATGAAATGACCCCGTTTTTTCAGGGAGGAAATGCCGTGCTTACCAAAACAACAACGCTGAACAGCTATCAGGCCGCCTTGGGCGTGAACAAGCATCTGAACGCATCCATGCGGGCCTGTGCCAGTTGGGCAACGGTGGAAGAGCATGATAAAATATTGGATATGGCCTGCGCCGATGGTGCGCTTTTGAGCCACCTGAACAACAAAATGCGGCTCACCCTGTGCGGCCTGTGCGAACAGCCGGAACAGGCAAGGGCGGTGCGGGAAATGCTGGATGATGCGGATGTGATTTCCGGCCGGGTGGATGATATTCCCTGGCGCAGCGACAGCTTTGATATTGTGCTGCTGCCCGCAGCCATCCGGGGGGATATGGCCCGGGGGGCCATTCAGGAGGCATTCCGTGTGCTGCATGAAGGGGGGCAGTTTGTGATGGCATCCGCCCACATGCAGGTGGGGGAAAACGGCCTCAGCCGCCGGGAAATGATGCGCCTGATGCAGGAAAGCGGCTTTGCTTCCGTCAGCTGCCGGAATAATTTGTTCTGTGGTGCGCTGGTGGGCTGGAAACCCCGGAAAGAAAAATAAAAGATGCGCCCTTTGGAATAAAGCCAAAGGGCGTTAGACTGTCAAAAAACCATTCTGGGGATGCTGAAGGGGCCGCAGCTCCGCATCCTCAATGGTCGCCTTACTCATCGCCATCCGCAATACTCCTTTTCGGATGATTCCCCCCCCTCCCTTCATCCG
>JAZUQI010000046.1:0-2008 GCA_045605625.1 Clostridia bacterium | reverse complement strand
ATAGGCCGGGAGATAATCTTCCTTCAGGGTGCGGGGGGAAAGCTCTACATTGTTATAATCCCGCCCGGCATCCGGCGCACCATAGGCGGCAAAATGCTTCAGGCAGGCAGCCAGACGGCCTTTTTCGGAAGGATCTTTGCCCTGATAGCCTTCCACCATGGCCTTTGCCATTTCACCGTTCAAAAGGGCATCTTCCCCGGTGGATTCCATCACCCGGCCCCATCTGGCATCCCGAACCAAATCCGCCATGGGGGAGAAAGTTACGTGCACCCCGGCGGCAGCGGCTTCCTTGGCGGCAATTTCCGCCCCTTCCTTCACCATATCCGGGTTAAAGGTGCAGCCCTGGGCCAGTGGCACGGGGAACACCGTGCGGTAGCCGTTGATGATATCCGCCATGAAAATCAGGGGGATGCGGTGGGGATGATTGGCCATGTATTCATCCTGCAGGGCCTTGATTTTTTCCGCCCCGATGATGGACAGGTAGCTGCCGGCAAGGCGCAGATCTTCCTGGGTGATGCCCAGGTCGCTGGCCGGGCCGGTGATGTTGCCGCCGTTTTGGAAATAGGAGGGCAGCTGCACCAACTGGCCGATTTTTTCTTCCAGGGACATTTGGGATAATAATTTCTTCAATTCTTCCTGACGCATGAAAATGTTCCTTTCCGGTCACACCTGTTCACCGTTGATGAACACGGCCTTGATTTCCGTGGTGACTTCAAAAGGACAGCCGTTTGCAATCACAATATCCGCATCCTTGCCTTCTTCCAGGCTGCCCACCCGGTCCGCAACGCCGATATGCTCCGCCGGGTTGATGGTGATGGCTTTCAGGGCGTCAAAGGGATCCATCCCGGCTTTTACCGCCAGCCCGGCGCACAGGGGCAGGTATTTCTGGGGAATCACCGGGGCATCGGTGATGATGGAAACGTGGCAGCCGGCCTTGGCCAGCACACCGGGGGTTTCCCAGCTTTTGTTGCGCAGCTCAAACTTGGAGGCGTGGGTCAGGGTGGGGCCAACGGCCAGCGGTACATTTTCCTTGGCCAGGTGTTCCACAATCAGGTGGCCTTCGGTAACATGCTCCAGCGTGATATTCACGTCAAATTCCCGGGCAATGCGCAGCGCCGTGAACATATCATCCGCCTGATGGGCATGGGCCTTCAGGGGCATTTCCTTGCGCATCACGGGCAGCAAGGCGTTCATTTTCATATCGAAGGGGGGCAGCTTGGAAACGTCATCCCCGGCCCGGTCAATCTTCTGCATATATTCCCGGGCCTTGAACAGCATTTCACGCAGCTTGGCAGAGGTGGTCATGCGGCTGGAATCCCCTTTATCCCGGTAGCAGCGCTTGGGGTTTTCGCCGAAGGCGCACTTCATGGCCACTTCCTGCTTCAGGCACATATCGTCAATACGGTTGCCCACGGGCTTGAAGGCGGCAAAGGTGCCCCCCAGCACATTGGCGCTGCCGGGGCCGGCGCACAGGGTGGTGATACCGGCCTGACGGGCTTCCACCAGGGTTTCATCCCGGGGTTCAATGGCATCAATGCCCCTTAACTGGCAGGCCAGAATATCGCCCATTTCGTTGTAATCCGCCCCTTCATAGCCAATGCCGTAGCCATGCAGGCCCGTGTGGCAATGGGCCTCCACAAAGCCGGGATACACGTTCAGGCCGGTGGCATCAAAAACGTTTGCTTCTTCGCAGGGGATGTTTTCGGCGATTTTTACAATTTTGCCCCCGTCCACCAAAATATCGGCCACAAAGGGGGTGGGGGTGACGGCGTTGTGGATCAGGCCATTTTTAATCAGCAGCATGGTTCTATTCCTCCTGAATTCTTTGGTTTATTTGGGGATGAAATAAAATTGATGGGTATGAACAGGTGATTTCTTTCTGCTTTAGTATACCGTGATTGTTGCCGTGCGGCAAACGAACCGCCGCCCGGCAACCCGGAATCTGCAAGCAGATTCCTAATCCTTATTATACCGTGATTGTTGCCGTGCGGTAAACGAACCGCCGCCC
>JAZUQI010000045.1:0-3930 GCA_045605625.1 Clostridia bacterium | reverse complement strand
CATTATAGCGCATATTTTCCCATTAATCAAGTAAAAAATCCCCATTCAGAAAATTTTCTAAACAGGGATTTAATCATTTTTTAATCTGTTTAATTTCCGGTGATGCTGCGGATGAAACGGATGGATTGCTCCATATCCCGTTTCTGATGAGCGGAGCCGAAATGCTCCGCCGCAAAATTGCCGGTATAGCCGTTTTGCAGCAAGGTTTCCACGATTTGCCGGATGGGAATCACCCCATCCCCCACCGCCACAGGGTATAGGGCGGTGCCGTTGATGGCCATGCAGGGGCTGCCGTCATTCTTTTCCAGGCCCCGGTCCTTCAAGTGCATATCGGTGATGTAGGGCAGGAATTTGGGCAGCAGGGCCCATGCATCTTCCCCGGCGTAAAGGAAATTGCCAGTATCAAAGGCGCAGGTTAAGTGCGGCACGGTGGATACAAAATCCAGCAGTTCTTCGCCAAAGCAGAACAGGGCTTGTTCCCCGTCAAAATCCTCCATCACCAGCTGGATGCCGTTTTCCTTGGCCTCCACAGCCAGGGCGGCCACCGCCTTTTTCACCCGTTCCCGGCGGATGCGGTAAGCTTCGCTTTGCCGGTCCATTTCCTCCTTGCGCAGGAAGGCGGCCACGGTAAGCAGGTTTTTGCAGCCTGCCTTCTTCACCAGCGCCACATTTTCCTTGCCCTGCTGCACATCCTTTTCAAAGCTATGTTCCGAAAGGCCGAAATCCGTAAAGGCATACACGCTGTGCACCATCAGCCCGGCATCCTGCAAGGGGGCCATGGTGCCTTCAAAATCCCCTTTCAGGCGGTTCAAATCCATATTCACGCCCACATAGCCCATTTCCCTGGCCATGCGGCAGGCATCCTTGACGGAAAGGCCTTCCTGGCTGGCCATTTCCAGAATATGCTCATGAAAAATTACCGGATCACGCATGGAAAAATTCCTCCTTCAGGATTGCTTTTGTTCCGCCTTTTCCTTTTCCTTCACAAAGCGAATGGCCCGGGTTACATAGAAATACAGGGCCCACAGGGAAAGCGCCGCAGCCACCCACACCAGATACACATGGAAGGGCAGGGGCAGCTTATCGTGGAAATAGCACAGGCCAAGGCCCACCACCATCGTAAACTGGGCATATTTGCCGGCCTTGGCGGCGTACACCACAATTTGCTTTTTCAGCATCACGGCGCTGCCGATCACCATGATGGTTTCTTTAATGAAAACGATCACCAGCGGGGCCACCGGCAAAACGCCCACAATCACCCACGCCATCATCATGCTGACCACCATCAGCTTATCCGCCATGGGGTCCATCAGCTTACCAAAGTCCGTAATCAGGTTATATTTTCTGGCAATATAGCCATCGGCCAGGTCCGTCAGCGATGCGGTAACAAACACCACCAGGGCCCACCAGCGATAGCCGCTCATAAACAAATACCAGAAAACGGGAATCAGTGCCATGCGCAGCATCGTCAGCACATTGGGCACATTCCATATCTTTTGTTGCTTATCCATTGTATTCGCCTCCCGAATCCTGCGATTCACCTAAGTATAGCACTTTACCAAAGGTTTTTCAACAAGAATGCTTCCTGTTCATACAGGGCTTTTGCCGCTTTTTTCAGCCCCTCCACCCCGGAAGCAAAGCCAAAGGCATTCTCCGTTTCCAGGGCGGCTTCCGTTTGCAAAATGGCATCGGTGATGGCATCCATCAGGGAATGATGGGAAAAATAGGAAAGGAATTCCGCCTGCTTTTCCCAGTCCCTTTTCAATTGCCCGGCAGCCTCCATGGCCTGGGCCTTTTTGCCTTCCCG
Organism: Clostridia bacterium; assembly: GCA_045605625.1. Taxonomy (GTDB): domain Bacteria; phylum Bacillota; class Clostridia; order Christensenellales; family Aristaeellaceae; genus RUG563. The sequence goes on along the minus strand of JAZUQI010000045.1, from coordinate 2,123 downwards.
GGCCAGCCCATCAATCACCCAGGCCTTTTCCAGCACGGCATCGGATGCCCGATGGCTGGCAAAATCGCAAAAGAAGGAAACGGCAAGAATCAAAAGAAAGGAAACCGCCGCCACGCTTACCGCCCGCTTCATTCTTCCACCTCCGGGGGCAGAATGCAGGAGGGCCTATGGCCCTTTGGCTGCACAAACATTTCCCCTTTTCCGTTCAGGCTGGCCAGCAGTACCTCTTTTTCCGATTTCACCCCGGCCCGCTGCAATTGCCTTTGCAGCCAGGCCCTGCTGCGGCCCGTTTGCCCCATTTCTTTTTCCTGCACCTTGCCATCCGCAACCAGCAAAAGGGGCATGTGCTCCTCCCCCTGTTTCAGGCGCATATCATTGCAGGTCACCGGAGAAAAGGCCCCTTTGGGAAAGGCGCTCAGCCGGCCGTTGGTTTCCAAAATGGCGGTGTGGATGTGGGAAATATCCTCATACCCCAGCCCCCGCAATTCCTCCAGTAAATCCGTTACGGTGTAGCCCATGCGCTTCATCTGCCCATAATCCACATTCCCTTCCCGGATCACCACCCCCGGCACGCCGTTCAATATGCGGCGCACCCCGGGGCTTTTCAGCGCCAGGGCGGTAAATACCCCGTGGAGAAACAAAAGGCTCATAATGGGCACCAGGCCATGCAGAAGGGGCGTTGCCACATCCTCCATGGGGGAAGCGGCAATTTCCGCCACCATCAGGGCCAATACCAGTTCGTAGGGCTGCAGCTGGCCCACCTGCCGCTTGCCCATCAGCCGCATGGCCAGCACCGAAACCCCATACAATACCACAACCCGGATAAATACCGTCAGCATCATTATCCCTCCGCTTTGCAGTATGCCCATGGCAGAATTGAGGCATTCAAAAGGCAGATGCTTGAAAAAGATGGCAAAAAAGGCTACAATAGAATTATCCGAAAGGAGGAAGATGCATTTTGTCCCCTGCTGAACGCAAATCATCCAAGGGCCACGAATTGATGAATATCGATTCCCTGTACGCCTTTTTATATTGCATGCTGGCATCCAACGTGCTGTTAAACCAGCCCATTGTGGGCGGCTCTTTATACCTGGCCGGGCATTGCACGGTGCTGTTCCTGCATTCCAGGCGACAGCTGCGGCGGGAAGTGATTCCCACCGGCCTTCGCAGAACCGGCCTTGTGATGGTCATCCTTTCCGCCCTTTTATCCCTGGCCATGATTACCTTCACCCCCACCTCCATCGAAAGCGCCAATTTCTGGCGGCTGTCCGGGCTGGTGCTGTGCATCACCCTGCGGCCGGAAATCATGCGCTACATTCTGGAAAAAAGCGCCCTGGAAAAGCGGAAAACCGCGGCCATCCTGGTCCGGCTTTTTTCGTGCCAGCTTCTTTTTGTGCCCTTCATTGCCCTGATGCTGTTCGTTTCCCCCATTGATGTGAGCACGGACTGGGCCCTGCTATTGGGCTTTGTCGTAACCGGCATGCTGGAATGCCTGTCTTTGAACAAGGTGCGCTATTCCCTGCGTGGCTATTCCCCGGAGGAAAAGGAAACCCTGCACCAGCTGAACCAGGTGCACGCCTACCGCATGTACCAAAACACCGCCATCGGCATTGCCGCCGCCCTGCAGGTGACGCTGGTGATTATGTACAGCTATCTGGCCGTCACGGCGGATGCGGTGATTCTCAGCATGGTGCTGGCCCTGCTTTGCACCTATGCCGCCTATTTCGCCACCGATGCCCTTTTGAAAAAGCGCATCAAAAAGGCCCGGGATCAATCCATCCTCATCTGCGTGGGCCTTATCATCTGGCTGGGGGGCCTGATTCAGTTCATCTGCATTCTGGAAAGCCCCACGTTGTGGCAAAGCGCCCTGTCCCTGGCCTTGTGCACCATCGGGGCCACGGTATCCACCCGGTCCATGAGCCGGATGGAAACGGATATGCGCCGGGTGGCCATCTTCGGCCTTGGCAAAAACCCCGGCACCCTGTTAAACGCCACCATGCACCTGAAACTGGAATATGCCGCCATTTGGGGCCAGCTCATCGCCCTGTGCGGCCTGATGCTGATTTCCGTGTTCACCAATCACGTATATCCGGCGGATTGGGAAGCCCAGTTTTTAACCTTCA
>JAZUQI010000044.1:0-4103 GCA_045605625.1 Clostridia bacterium | reverse complement strand
GAAAGATGGGGAACGAAACCAAAGCCTTCTGCCGAAAATCCGGCAGGAGGTTTTTTCATGTATGGAGAATGCCTATGTCAAGGAGCGCATGCCGGCGTGTGCATACCGGGGGGAGGGATGCCGGCCGGGGTGCGCTCCCCTTTTTTGAAGGAGGCGTGTTATGAGCGTTCTGCGGGCGGATAAGGCCGGCAACGGGCGGCAGGTGTGCTGGCTGGCCATGAAGGATATCCGGGGCAATGAACAGCAGCCCCGGCAGTATTTTGATGATGTGAAACTGATGGAACTGGCGGCCTCCATCCGCAGGCACGGCCTTTTGCAGCCCATCACCGTCCGCAGCACGGGGGAGGGCTATGAGATCATCATGGGGGAAAGGCGGTTCCGGGCCTGCCAGCTTTTGGGCTACACCCACATCGATGCCTTTGTGCTGCCGGCCGGGCAGCAGGAAAGCGCACTCTTGGCCCTGATTGAAAACATTCAACGGGAAAACCTGCACTATTTTGAGGAGGCGGAGGCCTATGCCGCCCTGCTGGAACAGGGCATGAGCCGGGAAATGCTGGCCCGGCAGCTGGGCAAAAGCCCCTCCGGCATTGCCAATAAACTGCGGCTGATGAAGCTGGAAAAGCCCCTGCGGGAATTATTGACGGAGGAAGGCCTTTCGGAACGCCACGCCCGGGCCCTGCTTTCCCTGCCGGATGCCCAGGGCCGCATGCGCATTGCCAGGCAGGCGGCGGTGAAGCAATTAACGGTGCGGCAAACGGAGGAAATGGTGCATAAGGCCCTGCAGCGGCTGCCGGTGCCGCCCCCGGGCCGCCGGGTGATTTCCCTGGTGCGGGATCAGCGGCTGTACCTCAACGCCATCCGCAGCGTGGTGCAGCAAATGCAGGAATGCGGCCTGCAGGCGGAAATGAGGGAAGAAAAAACGGAGAGGGAAACGAACATCTTTATTTGCATAAAGAAGTAATTCGGAGAAATTTAGAATTAAGAATTCAGAATGAAGAATTTATAGTGTTTACGATAAAGAAGTCAGGTTTTTTTCAGCAAAAAGGACGGCAGTACGCCGTCCCTTTTTCACATGATATAATTCTTCATTCTTCATTCTTAATTCTTAATTTTTTCACGGTTTTTCGATTCGCCGGATGGAGGTGATCACGGGCTGATCTGCCTTCAGCACGGTGCCGTTGCCATCCTGCACCGGGGTATTGGCGCACAGGGCGTCCACAATTTCCATGCCGGAAAGCACTTTGCCGAAAGCGGCATAGTTGCCGTCCAGGTGGGGCGCATCCTGATGCATGATGAAGAACTGGCTGGAGGCGCTATCGGGCAGGGCGGAACGGGCCATGCTGATCACGCCGCGCACGTGCTTCAGGGGGTTATCCACGCCGTTGGCCGCAAATTCGCCCTTGATATCCTGGTCAGCGCCGCCGGTGCCGTTGCCCAAGGGGCAGCCGCCCTGCACCATGAAGCCGTCAATGATGCGGTGGAAGGTGAGCCCGTCATAGAATTTTTCATCCACCAGATGCATAAAGTTTTCCACCGTAATGGGGGCTGCATCGGCATACAGCTCGGCGGTGATGGTGCCGTGGCCTGCCACATCGATGGCCACATAATGGGTGCCGGTGAGGTTGGCGCTATCCTTAACGCCGTCATTTTTCTTGCCTGCATTCTGAAGCAGCGTCACCCCAACGCCGATTACCGCCAGCACAATCAGGGCGATCAGCAAGGTGCGCAGGATTTTTTGATTTTGATATTTTCTGGATTTGGTAGCCATGGGAAACCTCCGTTTTTCGCTTTTTTTCTATTATACCCAAATCCTTCTGAAATGACAAGGCCATCCCTTTCCGGGAAGGCAGGGCAAGGGGCGAAAAAAATTTTTTCAAAACTATGTTGACAATCGATATATGTCGTGGTACGATATATATCGTCGGACGACACAATGCACAAGGAGGCACCCTTTATGAAACGATCAGAACCCATGTCAGAAAGCTTTTATTACATCCTGCTGTGCCTGTCCAAAGGGGATCTGCACGGCTATGGCATTATGCAAATGACGGAGGCCCTTTCCGGAGGGGATGTGAAAATTGGCTCCGGCACCATGTACGGCGCCACCAGCAACATGATGAAAAAGGGCTGGATCCGGGAAACCATGGAGGGCTTTGGGGAGCGCAAACGGCTGTACACCCTGACGGAAGAAGGCCGGGCGGCCCTGCAAAACGAAATCCTGCGGCTGAAAAGAATGCTGGCTGCAGCGGAATGAGGGGAAAACGATGAAAGAAATAAAACGCACCTGGAATTTTTATACGGCCTGGAACTGGCAGCAGGAACTGGAGGATTTGAACGCCCAATCGGATGCCGGATGGCAGCTGATGCACGGGGGCCTTATCTGCAGCCGGTTCAAATATCAGCCCGATGTGCGCTACCGCTATCAATTGGATTACCCGGGCAGGATGGAGGATATGCCCCGGTATCTGGAAACCTTCCGGGATCAGGGCTGGGAATTTGTGAATCATTCCGGCAACGGCTGGTATTATTTCCGCAAGCCCTATGACCCGGCCGCCGACCCGGCCGAATACGAAATCCATACGGACCGTTCTTCTTTGAACCAGATGACCGGCCGTTGGGTGAAGCTGGCCGCCGGGCTTGGGGCCGGCATCGGCCTGATGACGCTGATGGTGCTTTTCCTGTTCCTGCGCAGGCCCAACTTGCCCTATGGCCTGCTTCTTGCGGAAATGCTTCTGGTCACCCTGTTGCTGGTGCGGGGCATTGTGCTGATTCGGCGGCAGGACGTGAAAAAAATCATCCCCCACGATGCCAGGAAATTTCTGGCCGTGTTCCTTTTGTACACCGCCTGCCTGGTGGGCTTTCTGGTGCTGTCGGCCAACCGAACCAATATCAGCGTGATGCATCAGGGGGATTACGTCCACGAAAACCCGGACGATGCGCAAACCACCACCGGCTGGCTGGGCTTTGAGGTGAAATACCCGGATAACTATTACCTCACGTTGGATCTGGAAACGGAGCATCCCGTCACCTTCTGGCTGGAGCATGCGGACGGCACCGTCTATTATACCGTTACCGGCGACCGGGCCCATGAAGAAAACCTGAAACTGCGCCTGAAAAAGGGAAGCTACGAAGTGAAAATCACCTACGAAGAAGAGGGCGAACAGAAAATCACCTTTGACCTGGATTAAATTCCGGCAATATAAAAGGAGCTGCGACGAAGCAGCTCCTTTTGATTTTATTTTTTACACAGCACCCTGAGCCATCATGGCATCGGCCACCTTCAGGAAGCCGGAGATATTGGCGCCGGCGATGAGATCGCCTTCCATGCCGAAATCCTTGGCGGCGTTGAAGGAAGCTTCGTAGATGCCCTTCATGATCTGCTGCAGCTTCTGGTCCACTTCTTCCGCAGTCCAGCTGTAGTGCATGGCGTTCTGGCTCATTTCCAGGCCAGATACAGCCACGCCGCCGGCATTCACGGCCTTGGAGGGGGCCACGATTACGCCGTTTTCACGCAGGTATTCCACAGCATCCAGGGTGGTGGGCATGTTGGAAACTTCCACGTAGAACTTGGTGCCGTTGGCCACGATCTTCTTGGCGTCTTCGATGCGCACTTCGTTCTGGGTGGCGCAGGGCATAGCCACGTCCACTTTCACTTCCCAGGGCTTCTTGCCGGCGAAGAAAGGCACGCCGAACTTATCCGCATAATCCTGCACCTTATCCCGGCAGGAGGCACGCATTTCCACCATGAAGTCAATCTTTTCGGGGGTGTTGATGCCGTCTTCGTCGTAGATGTAGCCGTCGGGGCCGGACATGGTAACCACCTTGCCGCCCAGTTCCGTCACCTTCAGGGCCGTGCCCCAGGCAACATTGCCGAAACCGGAAACCGCAAAGGTTTTGCCCTTAATATCTTCGCCGAAGGATTTCAGCATTTCCACCGTGTAATACACAGCGCCGAAACCGGTGGCTTCGGGGCGGATCAGGCTTCCGCCGAAAGAGAGGCCCTTGCCGGTGAGCACGCCGGTAAATTCGTTGCGCAGCCGCTTGTACTGGCCGAACATGTAGCCCACTTCACGGGCACCCACGCCGATATCACCGGCAGGCAC
>JAZUQI010000043.1:0-3883 GCA_045605625.1 Clostridia bacterium | reverse complement strand
CCCCAGGCCGTTATGCGCCTTTCCCATTTTGCGTCCCGGGATGCCATGGATATTACCGGCTTTTCCGAAATGACGGCGGATCAATTGTATGACGCCCTTGAAGTGCGGGATCCGGCGGACTTATACCGCCTTCAAAAGCATCAGCTTTTGCAGCTGGAAGGCTTCAAGGAAAAAAAGGCCCAAAACCTTTTGGACGCTTTGGAAAAAAGCAAATCCTGTCAACTGGATCAGTTCCTTCTGGCCATTGGCATTCCCAATATCGGCAAGCGCACCGCCCGGGATTTGGCCCGGCACTTCGGCACGCTGGAAAAGGTGATGGATGCCGATCTGGAAAGCCTGTTGCAAATTGACGAAATTGGGGATATTGTAGCCCAGAGCGTGGTGGATTTCTTCCATCTGCCGCAGAACCGGGATATGGTGCAGCGCCTGCTGGAGGCCAGGGTGCGTCCGGCCGCTGCGGAGGCTGCCTCAACTGCCGGTGCCTTTCAGGGCAAAACCTTTGTGGTAACCGGCACCCTGCCCACCCTCTCCCGTCAGGAAGCGGAACAGTTCATCCAATCCCACGGCGGCACGGCGGCATCCTCCGTCAGCAAGAAAACCAGCTATATGGTGGTGGGCGAAAAGGCTGGCAGCAAGCTGGAAAAAGCCCAGAAGCTGGGCATTCCCCTGCTTTCCGAAAGCGATCTCTTGGCTCTGGCAGAAAACAGCTGAACTGGTATTGTGTTGAAATGCCCTTGACACTGCCTTTTTTGCCTGTATAATCAAACTATATGGAATCAGAAAGGGGGCGTGAATGCCTTTGCTCCGGACCTACGCCTGTCACCGGGAACCCTGGTGCGATAAAACCATGAGTGTCTTGCAGGAAAAACAATTGGAGGCTTGCCAGGAAAGGCTGATGCGCTGCCCCCATATTCACCTTTTCGATGCGGATCAGGAAATGGAAGCCCGGCAATTGTTTGCCTTTTCCTTCTATGCCCAGGAAATGCACCATTATTTCCCCGGCATAAACGCCCTTCGGGAAAAAGTAATGGCCTTTTTGCCTTATGAAGCCTGCCTGCTGAGCCCCCCGGAAGATGCGCTGCTCAAACGCATGCTGATGGCGGAACACCAGATCATCCTTTCCGAATGGCATGAAATTTCCGCTGCCGAGGCCCTCATTGCCCGGCTTTGGTGCACCCTGCACATTCAGGATGATGAAACCGCCATCCTGAAACTGCATCCCGCTTTGGTGCAGCCGCTGATGGACGTCCTGCAATCGGAAACCTATACCAAAATGCAGGGCATGCTCTTTTCCTTCTCCGCCACGCTGCACAGCCTATTGTATTTATCCGGCTTTTTGCATGCCACGGTGCCGGCGGCCCATTTTTGCCAGAACGCCGGGGCAGATATTCCCCATATCGAAACGTTTATTGACCGCTTCCTCCGTGCTTCTTTCGATTATACCCAAACGGGGGGCGAAATGCTGCTGTTGCACCCCGGCCTTGCGGATCCCAACCATCTTCTGATGAACCTGTCCGGCCTGAAGCCCTCCGGCGTGCACCTGACGGAAGAAATGATGCTGGGGGGCATGAACGGCATTCTGCCCGAAGAAGTGGCCAGCACCGAAACCATGCGCGGCCTGCTTCACGGCGCCGTGCGGCCGGAACTGGATGAAACGGAGGCCCTGGAAGATTTGCGCATGATGGCCAAGCAGGGGGCGTCCCTGGCCGAAATGAAGGAAGTATTGGAAAGCATGCTGTGCGTGCTGCCCACCCCCGGCATGATGGCCGCCCTGGCCCAGCTGCATTTGCAAACGGTGCGCTGGATGGGCATTCGATCGGCGGTGCTGAACTGATGCAGGTTTATGAAGCTAAGGTACCGGAAAATGCGCCCCGGCAAAAGCTGGAAGTGTATTTGTGCCGGGCCTTTCCCCTTTTGCCGCCCCGGGTGATCCGGGATGCGCTGGCAAAAAAGGATGTAAAGCAAAACGGCCTCCGGGCCCACCGGGAGGATTTTGTTCTGCCCGGCGCCAAAGTACAGCTATATTCTTCCTTTGCGGCGGAGCTGCCCGTGGTGTATGAGGATGACCGGGTTTTGCTGGTCAATAAGCCTGCCGGCATCAGCTGCGATGATGATGGCCGGGGCGGGATGACGGTTCTGTCCCTCCTTGCCAAAAAGGCCGGAAATGCCTATACGCCCCGGCTGTGCCACCGGCTGGATAACCAAACCAGCGGCCTGCTTTTATTGGCAAAGGATGAAGAAAGCGAGCAGGAATTATTTACCGCCTTTCAGGAGCGCACCCTGGAAAAGGTGTACGAATGCCTGGTGCGGGGCCAGATGCGCCCGGAAAAGGCCGTGGTGAAGGCTTTCCTTGTGAAGGATGCCGCCCGGGCCACCGTCCGGGTAATCACTCATGAAACCCCTGGCGCCCTGCCCATTGAAACCATGTATGAAACCCTGGCTTTTGACGGCACCCTGTCCCGGCTGCGGGTCACGCTGCTCACCGGCCGCACCCACCAGATCCGGGCCCACATGGCTTTCCTTTCCCATCCCCTGCTGGGGGACGATAAATACGGCGACCGGGCCTTGAACAAGCGCATGAAAACCACCAGCTTGCACCTGTGCGCCGCCTCCCTTACCCTGCACCTTTCCGGATGCCTTTCCTATCTGGATGGGCGCACCTTCTCCGTTCAGCCCCCATTTTGATAAAGGAGCCTTCCCCATGCTCACCGAAAAGCCCATTCGCCTCATTGCCTCCGATGTGGACGGAACCCTGCTGAACAGCCGGGGGGAAATCTCCCCGGAAAATATTGCCGCCATCCGGGCAGCCCAGCAGCAAGGCATCGTTTTTGCCATTGCTTCCGGCCGCTTCCCGGAAAATGTGTATGTGCGCATTCGGCAATACGGCCTTTCCTGCCCCATCATCGGCACCAATGGCTGCTTCATCACGGATGAACATTTGCAGCCCATCTTCACCGCCGCCATGGATCCCCGGGCGGCAGAGGAAGTGATGCAGGTGCTGTTTGATTTTCAGGCGGATTTTTTCATGTTCAACACCCACTCCATCTGCACATCCTCCGTTTCCCTGCCCCACCACAGCGAAATTTCCCGGCCCGGCGAAATTGAGGCCCTTGGCTTCACCTATTACCACGGCCGGGAAGAAATGCAGCATTGCGTGAAGCTGCCGGTGCACAAGTATTATATCTGCGAAGGCCGCCCCGGGGATCCCCTGTGGCAGCGGCTGCAAAAAATTCCGGGCATCGCCCTCACCCAGTCCGGGGATACCAACATCGAAGTCATCCCCCTGGGCGTGGATAAAGCCAGCGGCGTGGCTACCCTGGCCCGGCACTACGGCATTCCCCTCTCCCAGGTGATGACGCTGGGGGACCATGAAAACGATATTCCCATGCTCTCCGTGGCCGGATGGGGCGTGGCCATGGGCAATGCCACCGAAAACGCCCGAAGCGCTGCCCGGCTGATAACCGGCACCAACGACCAAAACGGCCTGGCACAAGCCATTCGCACCTATGCGCTTGGGGAATGAAACCAGTCAGGGGCCTCCGCGGCCCCCGTACCCCTGCGGCAGGGGGTTCCTCCCTGCACCCACCTTGCGATGGGAAGCCATTGGCTGAACAAACATTTTCCGCACGAAGCGTAAGGAAACGTGCGACTGAACGGGCACAAGAAAACGAGAAAACACCGGGAGAGAAAGTCAATGAACTTTCTCCTCCGGCGTTTTTCACGTTTTCCCGGATGCCTTGCATCCGGTGGGCGGCGTTCCGCCGCCGTGCCCGATACGGCTGCTCTTCAATCCGGAATTTGCTTTCCAGCGGCACATGGTGGGCAAGGGCCGTTTGCCTGTTCCGCAGGAAGGGTGCAGGGGCAATGCCCCTGCTGGGGGGAT
>JAZUQI010000042.1:0-5986 GCA_045605625.1 Clostridia bacterium | reverse complement strand
GAAAGGGTGCTGAACCTTTTATGGAAGAAAGGCATTCCCCTGCACCGGGTGAAGCGCACAAGGCTTCGGGGTGTGGAGGTGGAAGTGGCGCAGAAGCATCAGCAGGGCGTGGTGCAGGCGGCGGAGGAAAAAGGGTTTCGGGTGACGGTATTAAACCGGGGCCTTGGTTCAACAATAATGGAAGGGCTGAAGCGGCGCTGGGGGCTGTGTGTGGGGCTTTTGCTGGGGGCTGGGCTGTGCCTTGGCAGCATGCAGTATATCTGGCAGGTGGAGGTGGAGGATGCCGGAAAGTATGCCGGGGAAGTGCGTCTGTTTTTGCAGGAGGAAGGGCTGCGCCCCGGGGTGAAAAAGGCGGCGGTGAATACAGCCGGGCTGCAGGAAAAGCTGCAATGGCGGCTGCCGAAAGTGAAATGGGTGTGGGTGAAACGGGAAGGGGCAAAACTGACGTTCCGCCTGGAGCAGGGCACCCCGGCAGAGGAAGAGGGAGAGGCTCCCGGCCCGGTGGTGGCGGCGAAAGACGGGGTATTGGAAAGGCTGACGGTGTTTGCAGGCACCCCGGTGTGCAAGGAAGGGGATATTGTGAAAAGGGGACAAGTGCTGATCCTGGGGGAGGAAACGGGAAGGGATGGAACAATCGTGCCGGTGCGGGCCAGGGGGGAGGCCGTGGCCAAAGTGTGGGTGCAAAAGGCGGTGCGGATGGATACGAGGGAACTGGTAACCACCCCCACCGGAAGGCAGGCGGAGCGCATCCTGTACCAAACCCCCTTTGGCACCTTCACCTTTGAAAAGGAGCCGGATTTTTTGCTTTCCCACCGGGTGCGTGAAAGCGTGCCGCTGCCGGGGGCCTGGGCGCCGATAACCGTTGTGAAAGAAACCTTTGTGGAGTGCAGCGGCCAGTGGCAGCAGCGAAATGCGGAGGAAGTGGCCAAGGAGGCCCGAAAAGCGGCGGAAGAAGCCCTGATTCGCACCTGGCCCAGGGCACAAAATATTGACAAATCTGTGAAATTTAGTATGATAGAGAGGGGTATTATCGAAGTTGTGGCAACGGCGGTTTTCACAGAAGATATTGCCCAGTTTGGCGAAATGCCCGAAGGAGATGCGAACTGATTGCAGTTATCATTGGAACATATGGAAGGCTACCGCACCCTGTTTGGGATGAACGACCGGAATATGGCCGCCCTGGAACAGGAAATGGAGGTTACGGTTTCCCTGCACGGCAATGAACTGACGGTGCGCGGGGAAGAAGAAAACGTGGCCCTGGCGGAAAAAGTGATGGAAACGCTGATTGACATGATGCGAAAGGGCGAAATGATTGACGCTTCCCGCATCCGCTATGCCGTGGCCCTGGCCCGGGAAGGGCGGCTGGATGAAATCAGCGAAATATTGGGGGATGTGGTGGCCATCACCCACCGGGGCAGGCGCATTCAATACAAAACCCTGGGCCAGAAGGAATACGTGGCCGCTGTTCGGAAAAATGAACTGACCCTGGCCATTGGCCCGGCAGGCACCGGCAAAACTTACCTGGCCATGGCCCTTGCGGTGGTGGCCATGCGCAATAAGGAAGTGGAGCGCATTGTGCTTACCCGCCCGGCGGTGGAGGCCGGGGAAAAGCTGGGCTTTTTGCCCGGGGATATGACCCAGAAGGTGGACCCCTACCTGCGCCCCTTGTATGACGCCCTGTATGAAATGATGGGGGTGGAAAGCTATCAGCGCATGGTGGAAAGGGGTACGCTGGAAGTGGCGCCGCTGGCCTTTATGCGGGGCCGCACGCTGAACGATGCGTTCATCATTCTGGATGAAGCCCAGAACACCACCCCGGAACAGATGGAAATGTTTTTGACCCGTCTGGGGGCCGGCTCCCGGTGTATTGTGACCGGGGACGTGAGCCAGATTGACTTGCCAAGGGGCCGGAAAAGCGGCCTGGTGGAGGCCATGGAAGTGCTCAAGGACGTGCCCGGCATCAGCATTGTGCCCCTGACCAATAAGGACGTGGTGCGCCATGAACTGGTGCAGAAGATCGTCCGGGCGTATGAGGCGTATGAAGCGAAAGAAGGGAAAGCCCATGAAACCGATAAAGAAAAATAAGAAAAAACTGCGCCAGCAGCTTTCTGATTTTTTCCATTCTTCTGCTGCGCTGCGGCTGCTTGTGTGCGTGGTGGGGCTGGCCATGCTGGTTTCCATTTACGTGGTGGCCATTGTGCCGGTGCGGTATGATTTGCGGGTGGGCATGGTGCCAAACGCCACCATTACCGCCACCAAGGACGTGGAAGATACTTACGCCACCGAACTGAACCGGCGGCAGGCGGCCAATGCCGTTACCCCCACCTACCGCTATCAGGAGGGCGTGACGGAGCAGGTGCTGGCCCATTTTGACCAGATTTTTTCCGAACTTCGGCTGGTGAACCAGTATGCCCAGACCCTGCCGGACCATTCCGCCACCCGGAAATTCAACCGGGAGGAAATGGATTACGCCCATTCCATGGTGACCCAGATTAAGCTGAGCGATTATCAGTTGCAGGCCATCATGCGGGCATCCACCCTGGAAATGGAGGATGCTTACAGCCTTCTGTTCACCACCATTCAAAGCACCATGGTGAACCATGTGACGGAAGGCCAGGAAAATGCTGCCCGGAACAACATCAAGCAAATTGTGAATTACCGCATGTCCGTGGCCCTGGGGCAGTATATGGTGCCCCCGGTGCTGCTCAGCTGCATTGAGCCCAACATGGTGATTGACCAGGAAGCCACCGAAGCCGCCCGGGAAGCGGCCCGGCAGGCGGTGGAGCCTGTGATGTTCAAGCAGGGGCAGAACATTGTGGTAAAAGGCGAAGGCCGTGTGACCCAAAGCCAGCTTTCCATGCTGTCCACCCTGGGCCTGCTTTCCAACAGCGAAGTGGATGGCAAGATGTACCTGGGGGCCGGGCTGATGGTGGTGTGCGTGGTTAGCGTGATGCTGTGGATGCTGCGGGGGCAGGAGGTGTGGCGTGAATGGAAGAAGCTGCTGATTCTGTTCCTGTCCATGGTGCTCACGCTGGGCCTTTCCGTGGCGGCACGGCTGGTGAATGTGTATCTGGCCCCGGTGCTGCTTTGCAGCATTATTGTATCCGCCCTGATCGGCGCCGGTACCGGCATGATTGCCAACGCCGGGATGACGGTGCTGGTGGCTTCCCTGGCCGCCGGCGGCAGCCAGGCCTACGGCGAAGTGATGCCCCTGATGCTGCTCACCGGGCTGGTGACGGGCTCCATCGTGGCGCTGCTTTTGCGGAAAAAGGCCGGCCGTTTGCAGTTGATCCTGTCCGGCGGCGTGGCCTGCGTGGTGAATTTTGTGCTGATTATGGCCCTTGGGCTGATGACGGCGGAAGAATTGTTCGGCGCTTTAGAAAATGCCCTGTGGTGCGCCGGGGGCACCATGATTGCCGCGCTGGTTGCGGTGGGCGTGATGCCGCTGCTGGAAAGCATGTTCAACCTGGCTACCCCCATGAAGCTGATGGAGCTTTCCAACCCCAACCAGCCCCTTTTGCGCAAGCTGATGCTGGAAGCCCCGGGCACCTATCACCATTCCATCATCGTGGCCAATCTGGCCGAAGCCGCAGCGGAAGCCATTGGGGCCAATCCCCTGCTGGCCCGTGTGGGGGGCTATTACCACGATATTGGGAAGCTGAAGCGGCCCTCCTATTTCAAAGAAAACCAGATGGGCGAAAAGAACGCCCATGATAATACGGATCCCTATGTATCGGCGGCCATTGTAACCGCCCACACCATGGATGGCGTTTCCCTGGGCAAAAGCTATCGCCTGCCCCCGGAAGTGCTGGAAATTGTGGGCAGCCATCACGGCGATACACCGGTGATGTATTTTTACCACAAGGCGGTGCAGCTGGCGGCGGAAGGGGAAACCGTGGATATGGATACCTTCCGCTATGACGGCCATCCCCCCCGCAGCGCAGAGGCGGCGGTGGTGCTGCTGTGCGATACCATCGAAGCCGCCGTGCGCACCCTGCCCAACCCCACCCCGGAAGCGGTGGAAGAATTCATTGTGAAGCTGGTGCGGGGCAAACTGGAAGACGGCCAGCTCAGCGACTGCCCCCTGACGCTTCGGGATATTGATAAAGTGTGCGCAGCGGTCACCACGGTGCTGGCCGGGGTATTCCATGAACGCATTGAATACCCGGATGTGCAGCACGGCAGCCAGCAGCGAATCATCCATGCGGTGCAGGAAGAAAAGAAGGCCGCCGAAGCGGAAAAGGAAGAAGCCCAGGAGGCGGAACAGCCCGGGGTGGATGCCAGCATGCTGATGCCCGAGATGGAGGCGGAGCCTATGCCGGTATTGGAACTGCCCAAGGAAGAACCGGTGCCGGTATTGGATGAAGCGGAACTGACGGCGGCGCCCCTGCCCCGGAAGGAAGAAGCGGCAGCGCTTCCTGAGGAAACGCAAGCGCAGCCTGAACAGGAAGCAGCGGAAGAAACGGCGGAAGCGAAAATAACGGAAGACGCCCAAACCGCAGAAACGAGCGAGGAAACATGACCACAGGACTTATCTTGGATTGGAACGTGGAGGAAGTGGCAGGGGCCGAAGAGGGCCTGCAAAAGGCATTCCTTGCCTGCATGGCCGGGGAAGGCATTCAGCTGCCGGCCTATGCCCAGGTGCTGATTTGCGATGATGCGGAAATTCATCAGCTGAACCGGGAATACCGCCAGGTGGATCGGCCCACCGATGTGCTTTCCTTCCCGTCCACCCCGGCCCATCCCGGGCGCACGCTGGGGCAGCATCCCCATTTACTGCGACGGGAAATGGACGAAACCGGGGCCTGTTTTCTGGGGGATATCATTCTTTCCCTGGAAAGGGCCCGGGCCCAGGCGCAGGAATACGGCCACAGTTTGGAAAGGGAAATGACGTACCTCACCGTGCATGCCCTGTTTCACCTGATGGGGTATGACCATATGAACGATGCCGATAAAAAGGAGATGCGGGCTATGGAAGAAAAAGTGATGGCAGCCCTTGGGGTTTCTCGGGTGACGGATGGGGAACTGATCCAAAAAGCCGAAGAAGCCATGCAGTTTGCCTACGTGCCCTATTCCCATTACAAGGTGGGGGCGGCGCTGCTTTCCAAAGACGGCCGGATTTTTACTGGCTGCAATATTGAAAACGGCTCCTACGGCGCCACCAACTGCGCCGAGCGCACCGCTCTTTTCAAGGCGGTCAGCGAAGGGGCAAGGGAATTTATCGCCATTGCCATCACGGCGGAAAAATCCGCCCCCTGGCCCTGCGGCATCTGCCGGCAGGCGCTGAACGAATTTGCCCCGGATCTGCGGGTGATCGTCAGCTGGCAGGGGCAGGTGGAGGAGGCCACGCTGCCGGAACTGTTGCCCCACGGCTTTGGCCCCAATAACGGAACGCTGGATTATTTAGGGAAGGAATAACAAAAGCAATGAGTAAAGAATTTCATTCCGGTTTTGCCACCATCGTGGGCCGCCCCAATGTGGGCAAATCCACCCTGCTGAACACCCTCATCGGGGAAAAGGTGGCCATCGTATCCAACCGGCCCCAAACCACCCGGAACCGGGTGATGGGCGTGATGGGCGGCGAAATGAGCCAGATCGTTTTTGTGGATACCCCCGGCATGCATACCCCCCGGACGAAACTGGGGGAATTCATGGTGAAAAGCATTGAAGAAGCCATGGAAGGCATCGATGCCCTGCTGGTATTGGTGGATGTGACGGCCATCGGGCCCCATGACCGCTCCATCGTGGCGGAAATGAGCAAGAAAAAGGTGTACAAGCTGCTGGTGCTCAATAAGATTGACCTGGTGGAGCCCCAGAACCTGCTGGCCATCATCGATAGCTTCAAGGATGCCGGATACGATGCCATCCTGCCCATCAGCGCACGCACCGGGGATGGGGTGGAGAAGATCCGCACAGAACTGACGGCCCATTTGCCCGTGGGCCCCAAGTATTTCCCCGATGATATGCTCACCGACCAGCCGGAAAG
>JAZUQI010000041.1:0-6850 GCA_045605625.1 Clostridia bacterium | reverse complement strand
TGTCACCGCCACAGCGGTAACTTTCACACCACGGGCACGACGGCCATTTTATGGCCGTCTGCCGGATGCAAAGCATCCGGTGAAAACAGAAAAAAGGGTGGAAGAAAGTTTACTTTCTCTCAGCCTTTTTCATGTTTTCATTGTGCCCGTTCAGCCACACATTTCCGCACGCTTCGTGCGGAAAATGTTTGTTCAGCCAATGGCTTCCCATCGCAAGGTGGGGGCAGGGAGGAACTCCCTGCCGCAGGGGTCCAGGGGCTGCGCAAGCCCCTGGGCGGCTGTGCCGCAGCCAATCCGCAAAAAGCACTCTGTATGGAAAAGCTTACATCTGCGTGTAACAATCAGTCGGCCCACACCCAATTCGCAATATTGCAATCTGTATGAAAAAGCTTGCGTCTGCGTGTGACAATCAGTCGGCCCACACCCAATTCGCAATATTGCAATCTGCATGAAAAAGCTTGCGTCTGCGTGTAACAATCAGCTGTGCTGCAGCCAATTGGCAAGAAAGCAATCACTTCTCTCCCCGGTCCAGCGCCACAACCCAGCCGCAGTACAGGAAGAACAAGCAGCCCATCACCGACAGGTAGAACATCAAAAACGGTTCAAACATATTCACCGCCAGCATAGCCGCAATGCCAATGGGCAATGCCCAGGCACCGGGTGTGTGAGCCCGGCCCTTGCCGAACACCACCCGAAGGGAGCGCACAAACAGCATCACCAGCAATGCAAGGAATCCCAGCATGCCCGGCACCCCCAGCATCAGCCCGGTTTGCAAAATCATATTGTGGGCATGGGCATACATGCCGGATGTGCCGTAGATGGCCGCCATGGAATCCTTTATGGTTTGTGGAATCAGCCCACCGGGTACACCAAAGAAGAAGGCCCGGGGAGAGGAAACCATGTACGCCAGGGAAGCGTGCCAGATTTTCGCCCGTGCATCATCCAGTTCCAAGTTCTCGCGCACCGCATCCAGCGCTGCCTGGCCGCCGCTGCCGCCCGTTGCAGCCCCCGTCAGCTGGGCCTTGAAATGGGTGATGGCTTCAAAGCCTTCAAACACCCAGCCACGCAGGAAGTAAAACAGCACCGCCATCCCGGCTGCCGCCGCAACGCTGGCCGCAATCCGGAAAGGAAGGTTCTTTTTCTCCAGGCGGTTCCACACCAGCATAAACACCATCAGGGAAAAGGCGATCCACAGCGCCAGGAAATTGCCCCGGGAATTGGTCAGCAGCGTGGCGATGGTGTGGGGAATCAAGGCAAGGCCATAAGCAATTTTCAAGGGCCAGCGCTGACTGCAAAGCATATACAGGCAAATCATCACCATAGTGGTGCCGATGGCCGCACCGATATTCTGGTTCACCCCGGCGTAGAGGGAATAGCCCTCCGTCATACCCAGCTGCAGGCCGTTTGGCAATTCCACCACATGCAATTGGAACACATGCCACAGCGCCCACACAATGAACCCGGTGGACACCACCATAACGATGTGCAGCACACCATCCACGATTTTTTTCGTATTTTTCCCCATCAAAAGCGGCAGGGTAAACAAAAGGCCAAAGCTGACCAGCAAATCCATCAGATACACATCATTGGAGGGAAAAATATTGGTGTATTTGCCGGTATGAACCACGCAAACCAGCAAATAATACCCATAAAGCCCCAGCAGCACGCCCATTTCCTTGCAGCGCAGCCTGCGGAAAAAGCCCTGCACCCGGTACCAGGTGCGAGGGTATTTCACCAGGGTAAAAACCAGATAGCAAACAGCGGCCATGATCAAAGCAAAGCCAAACCAGCGCTCAATATTAAACAAAGCCATGGCAACACTGCTTTTTCCAATGGCATTTTCCGGCGCAAGGAAATGCCGCACAAAGGTGAACAGCATGTGCCACACCATCCACACCACGGCCCCCACGCCCAGCCCTTTTTCCATGATGATTTGTTCTCTGGCAGCTTTTGCCTGCTGTACTTTCGCCATCGTTTTTCGTCCCCTTTATAAAATCAAAACATCATCTTTGGATGTACGTTCCCATCATACCATTCTTTCCCTTCTTTTTCAATCCGGCAATTCCTTTTTCTTCCTTTTGACTGCCTCCTTTTCTCCGGCTGAAAACCGTTGAAAAAAATTTTTGTTCTTTTTTTCAAAATAATGCAAAATTTTCCCCTTCTGTTTCGTCAATAAAAGTGTAAGGAGGTGAAGTGCCGATGGATGTTGTCAAGGATCCGGACAACACGATAACGGAAACGTTCACGCATCTGGTAGAAAAGCACCAGAAAACGCTTTTGCATATCAGCTATATGTACCTGAAGGACCGCTCCCTGGCGGAAGACGCCCTGCAGGAAACCTTCATCAAGGCCTATAAAGCCCTGCCCAAGTTCCGGGGGGAATGCAGCGAAAAAACCTGGCTCACCCGCATTCTCATCAATACCTGCCGGGACATGAACAAAAGCAGCTGGTTCCAGCACGTCAACCGGGCACTTCAGCCGGAAGATTTGCCGGAAAAAGCCGCCCCGGAAGAGGACGGAACGCAAAGTCCGCTTTCCGAAGCCCTGTGGCATTTGCCCCGGAAATACCGGGAAATTCTGGTGCTGTACTATTATCAAAACCTCACCATGCCGGAAATTGGCCAGGTATTGCACATCAATGCATCCACCGTTTCCCGGCGCATTAAAACCGCCTGCGGTTGCCTGGAACAAGCCTTGCGAAAGGAGGGAATCCCATGGATGAAAAGCGTTTAAGGCAGGAAATTGCCTCCGCCGTGGAAAACCGCTGCCAATCCCTGCAGGAAAACCCCTACCTTGCCCAGCGCATTCTACAACAAATGCAGGAGAAAGGCAAAACAAAAATGAAGAAAAAGCTTTCCGTCGGCCTTGTGCTGACGCTGGTATTCCTGTTCCTCTCCCTGTCCGCCCTGGCCGTTTCGTTGCTGAGCGGCATGGAACTGGTGGAACAAAAGGCCGTCCCCCTGGCCCAGCAAAACGATACGGATATCCGCCCCACCACCTCCTTTTCCCATGAAGAGCTGGCCCAACTGGTGGCCGCCGCCACAGAAAACGGCCTGGAACTGGATGCGGACAGCCGCATCCTCACCGCCCTGAAAAACGGCGAAGGCTATTACGAAGAAGAGGCCATCATGGAAATCTGCCGCAAGGCCTTTGGCGGTCTCTACTACGAATGGACGGTGGACCAGCGGCATTGGTACGGCGAAGTGATGGTGCAAATCGGCTTCTGGAGCGAAAACCGGGATCCCCTGCCCGGGGACGGCCAGATGCCCTCCGCCGAGGCCCGGAAAAAGGCGGTGGAGCTGATCTGCAAAAAGCAAAGCCTGCCGCTGGAAGATACCACCCAGTACCGGCACACCGAAGAATTTGACCAGGAAGGCTGGTATTTCTCCTTCCTGCCCCGGAACCTGACCCAGCCCACCTGCCACGTTTCCTTTGACCATGCCGGGGAAGTAATCGACTGCATCATCACGCCCCAGCACTGGGAAAACTTCACCGAAAAGCAACTGATGGACGCCATGAACGATATTTATGGTTATCAGTTCGGCAGTCAGCTCAGCTGGGAGCAGGATGCATGGCATGTGTTCGGCCAGATGCTGCCCAAGGCCCAAAGAAGCGAAAAATGGACGGCAGAATATGATGCCTATCTGGAAACCGCCTATCCCCTGCCGGAAGAAGGAGACATGGAAAAGGCAGCCGCCCAGCGCATTGCCCAGCAGAAGGCCAATCTTCCTGCCCTCTATGAGTCCGTCGCCCTGATGATGGAAGCGGAAGGCCGTCACATCTGGAAAGTGACGCTGGTCGGCCAGACGGATAAAGAAGAAGGCGTTACACTCACTTATGAAATGGACGCCAAAACAGGAGAAATTCTGCTGGAAAAGGACCTGAAAGATGCCCAGTTTTTCTGGGCCAGGTATGTGCCCCACAGCGTTTATGCCAATTATGCCGGGAACATGATGAGCCGGGAAGAGGCCCTGAACCTGGCTGTCCAGGCCATTCACAGCCAGCCGGGCGGCGAAAATATTCCCCTGCTGGACGAAACCTGCTATACCTATACCCTGCAATACAATGAACACTTCAGCCGTTTCACCGTGCGCTTTCAGACAAAGAAACTGGAATACGGCAATTGCCGTGTAAACGTAAACCTGGACGGCACCACCAAAGTGAACCAGTTTGAAAAGCCCGGCCTTACCGGCGATAATGCCTACAAGCGGTTTGACCAGGTGTATGGCGTTGTCAACGAATGGGATCAATCCACATGGCAGCTGCTGGAAGAAACCATGAAAGACCTGGAACCCGAAACCTTTGAAGGCAAGCTTCTGAAAGCCACCCATTACCCGGCAGCAGATTCCGTCAAGCTTTCCCAGAAAGAAGCTTTGGATATCGTCTACCAGACCGGCCAGAAAGGCTATGTGGATATCATCCGTTCCGTGCTGATCGATGCCCAGCCCAACCCCGTCTGGAAAGCCTACATGGCCGATGAAACCGGCTGCTATCTGATCGAAGTGGATGCCAACACCGGCGAAGTGGTGGACAAAATGCCCTACAAGGCGGATAATTACGATTTTGATAACCCGGTGCAAATCTACACCCTCCGCCGGGATTACGCCCCCGCCGCCATTCAGGAATACGGCAAGGAACGCATGGCCGGCATCGCCATCACCAAGGCCGTGGCGGATATGGAACTGGATGACCCTTCCCTGCCCATCCTGTACGATAACCAGTATAAATCCCAGGTGGAGGGCGATACCGTCACTTTCCTGCCCCTCCACGAAGGCGACCCCACCTATACCCTGACCTTTACCGATAACTACACCCGGTTCACCTACACCAAAGAAGATTGATGTTTCTCAGCATTCCAAGGCCCCTGCCATAAGACAGGGGCCTTAAACTGATCTATGCACTTCACATCCCTGCCATTTTCTATAAGCACTATCCTTCTTTTGCTTCTGGTCAGATGAATGTGAGTGAGCTGGCAAGGATTTGTGGTCTGAGCAGACCAACTGTGTATAAGTATCTGAAAATGGTGGGATGACGAAAGCCCCTGTTCTCCTGATGAGGGAGAGCAGGGGCGATGTCAATTATTGAAAGAAGGTTTATTGCCTTATTCTTTTACGCGAATAATTGTGTCTTCAAATCCTCGCAAAGAGCAATCTTTGGGTTCAGAATCTACTGCTATACTATCATAAAAAGTCACTTTGCCATTGCTGACCTTGATCCAAATACCTTCCATCACATAAGCACCAAAACTGTTTGTTGCTCGCACTCCAACCCAACCTGCAAATTCGAGAGGGGTGGGATACATGACACTCTGCTTATTAGATAGGGTTGGTGGGAAGAACAGCATATCTCCAGGGATGGACACAGAATAGGGGTCTTTAAACTTATTCTTGATTTGGTTGAGAATACTATCTTTTGATGGAATAGCACCACTGGCATACTCTGTTTTAGCACCATACACTGCAAAGGGCTGGCCATTAATGTTTAGTGCGTCAAACCATCGTGAGTTGCCATTACACACTGCATACATACAATATATGTTGCGATATGATAAACCATATCCTGGAAGACCATTGTTAAATTCAGTCATTATCAGTTCCCAAATTTTATTGTTAGCTTCGCTTTGGGAGAAGAAGTGATGGACATCTGTATTCTTAGCGAGAGCGTTCAATATTATTTTGTAATCGTTAATCTGAACAAGGTCTTTGACTAATTCTTCGGCAGTATTATAGTGATTGCTCAAAGGAGCAACAGTAGGAGTAGGACTTGCAGTGGGGGTAGGCGTAGCAGTAGGAGCTGGAGTAATGAGGTTGGTGATAGATGAACATGCAGTTAATGAGATTGTCATCATTAACAACAAGCAAATGGCAAGGGTTTTCTTCATTTTGTGTGTTCCTCCTTCTTGGTTAAGGCATCGAAGATTAGTTTTTCACGCCAGGTACGACATTCTTCACACCATTTGATTGAAGAGCCAGCATAGGCAAGAACCTCATCCTCTGTTTGAAAAAAGAATATGGTGTCTGAATTACCTTTGCTGTTTTTACAACAATCTGTAATGTGAAGCGTTTTAGAAAGTGTATTGAGGCGATAAGGCCCCTTCATTAACATCTACCTCCTTTCGTTTTTATATAGAGGAACTATGCTACCTGTTATTCTACACCATTTCTTCCTGTATTTCAAGCATTTTAGGAACTATAATTCTCATATAATATCCTTAGGAGGAAGAGAAATGCTTATCTATGATTTCAGGGAGATTGGCAATCGCCTTCTTGCCTTTCGCAAGAAAGCAGGATTGACGCAGATTGAAGTCGCTGAGGCTGCTGGTCTGTCAGACAGAACCTATGCTGACATTGAGCGAGGCAGTGTGAATATGCGAATTGAAACCATCCTTCGCATTTGTGATGCCCTTCACATTACCCCTGATGAAATCCTGACTGAGACTGATATTTCCCTCTCTGCGAGACATGAGGAAACCCTTGCTCGCTTGAATGCTTGCTCTCCCAAGGATAAAGACACTGCTTTTCAACTCCTGGAAGTTTATTTGAAATCGCTCTAACAGGCTATTGGATGACAATGGCCTGTTTTTTCTTTGCCCTGTTCCAGCCCCTGCGCTCCCTTGTTCTGGTCCTCCACCGAAACGACCTGGTACATGATCTCTCGCAGCCCAGACACTTCTATTTGCGTTTGCTTCTGGTAATTGCTTATGGATTTGGGAGACAGTTTCCTCACCTTACAGTCGAAACAGTACTCAGTAATAGCATCAGAAAAGTGCATACAAAAACCCCCTTTTTCCGCCTGTTTACAGTTGGAAAAAGGGGGTAAATGTTTATCGTACCTGAGAGCTACAAAGTTT
>JAZUQI010000040.1:0-12889 GCA_045605625.1 Clostridia bacterium | reverse complement strand
AGCCATGTCGTTCTGTGAGCCAAGGAGTTGTTTCATACATTTGTCTTCCTAAGACCGCTTGGCCTCCGACTTGGATGGCGCCACGCGTATGCAGATCATCCGCCACATCATCATCCCCAGCATCCTGCCCACCTATTTCGTCATCGTAATGCTGAACCTGGCCAATTTCCTCTCCAATGGCATGGAACAATATTACGTATTCCAGAACGCCTTCAATATGGATTACATCGAAGTGCTGGATTTGTACGTATACAACATGGCCACAAGTTCCACCGGTGCCTATCCCCTGTCCACCGCCATCAGCATTCTCAAGAGTGTGGTCAGCGTGATTTTGCTGGCGGTATCCAATACCGCTTCCAAGCTGATTCGCGGCGAAGGGTTTATCTGATCCATTCCCTTTCCATGTGATTTGGAAACAACATCATCAGGAGGAAAAAACAATGACGGAAAAAGCCATTCTGGATCAAGCCGTGCGGATCAGAAAAAAAGGCATGAAACGTTCCTTTTCCGATAAACTGATCAGTGTGATCACGTACATCGTTTATGCCATTTTTGCCTTCGTATGCGTTTATCCGTTCTACTATATCTTCATCAACTCCATCAGTGCCAATAACCTGAGCGAGCGGGGCAAGGTGCTGTTTTACCCCATGGAAATGCACCTGAAGAATTATTCTTCGGTGTTCAAAATTCCGGGCCTGATGGATGCCGCCCTGATTTCCGTTTTGCGTACGGTGATCGGCACCATCCTGACGGTGGTGGTGGCAGCGTTCCTGGGCTTCATGTTCACACGGAAAAGCCTGTGGCGGCGCAAGTTCTGGTATCGCTTCGTGGCGGCCACCATGTACTTCAACGCCGGTGTTATTCCCTGGTACCTCACCATGAAAATCATGGGCCTCACCAATAACTTCTGGGGCTACATCTTCCCCATGATGGTCCAGCCCTTCTACATCATCCTGTGCAAAACCTTCTGCGAATCGGTGCCGGAGGCCCTGCAGGAAGCGGCGGAAATTGACGGCGCCGGCACGCTGACCATCTTCTTCCGGATCATGCTGCCGGTTATCAAGCCCATTCTGGCCACCATTGCCGTGTTTGCCGCTGTGAACCAGTGGAACTCCTTCCAGGATACGCTGCTCCTGGTCACCCGGGATGAACTGTACACCCTGCAATATGTGTTGTACCGCTACATCAACCAGGCCAGCTCCCTGAAGGCGTTGGTTTCCAATTCCACCAACAGCGCCCAGTTGGCCGCTTCCCTGGCTCAGGCTGCTACTGCCACTTCCATCCGCATGACGGTTACCATCGTGGTGGTGCTGCCCGTCATTCTGATTTACCCGTTCTTCCAGCGGTTCTTCACTTCCGGCATCATGATCGGCGCCGTGAAGGGCTGATGAACCCCATTCACCCCAAGATGAAGGCGAGATCGCCTTACATCATAGATTAAAGGAGGGATTCCATGAAACGTTTCCTGTCTCTCATGCTGATTCTGGCCATGGTGTTCACCATGGGCATCAGCGCATCGGTGGCTGAAGAAAAAGCACTGCTCACCATCGATATCTACAACGACGCCGCTAACTATAACGGCACCCAGACCGGCTGGTTCGGCAAGATTGTGAAAGATAAATTCAATCTTGAACTGAACATCATCGCTCCCCAGGTAGTGGGCGATTCCGTGTACGCCACCCGTTCCGAAGAAGGCAACCTGGGCGATATCGTGATTCTGGATAAGAGCCGCTTCCAGGATTGTCTGAAAGCCGGCCTCATCAAGGACATCTCCGCTGAAATCGTCAAGTATGACAACCTTATGCAGTACAAAGTGCAGCTGGATTCCCTGAACCAGGGCCTGGGCTACGGTGAAGGCGTGTACTACGGCATTCCCAGCGAAATGGCTGACACCTCCCCCACCACCCTGACGGACGTGGAAATCGCTTCTTCTCCCATGCTCCGCTGGGACCAGTACAGCGCTGTGGGTCGTCCCGAAATGAACAACCTGCAGGATTTGCTCAACACCCTGAAGCTGATCCATGACAAGTTCCCCACCAACGAAGCCGGCGACCCCGCCTATCCCTTCGTTCTGTGGCCCGACTGGGACGGCAATGACAACATGATCGGTATTGCCAACGTTGTGCAGCTCACCACCTGGTACGGTGAAAAGATCAAGGGCTCTGCCATCCTCAAGCCCGACTATACTTTCACCCAGATCACCGATAAGAACGCTTCCTACTACAAGATTGCCAAGTTCCTCAACGATGGTTACCTGATGGGCCTGGTTGACCCCGATTCCGGTACTCAGGACTGGAACACCGTGTGCGCCAAGATGTCCAACGGTCAGGTTCAGCTGATGTGGTACGCCTGGTCCAAGGGCTTCTGGAACAGCCAGGAACGTCTGGATAACGGCACCGCTTTCAACTTCGTGCCCGTGAAGGATCAGTACTACTACAGTGATTCCGATGCTTTCTTCGGCACCACCCGTGTGTTCGCCGTTGGCTCCAAGGTGGAAGGCGAAAAGCTGGATCGCATCATGGAATTCCTCAACTGGTATGCTTCCGTTGAAGGCATGACCTATCAGCACGCCGGCATCGAAGGCCTGAACTTCATCGTGGAAGACGGCAAGTTCGTGCCCTACAAGGATAACGCCCTGATGGATAACCTGCCCGTGCCCGAAGAATTCGGCGGCGGCGGCTATCAGGATGGTAACAACGCCATCAACCAGTGGATCGGCAACGCCCTGAACACCAACCCCGTCACCGGCGAAGGCTATGCCATGAAGCATTGGTCCTCCTACAAGGCCAAGAACATGACCCAGATGAAGAAGGAATGGCAGGAAACCTTCCAGGCTGAAGACGACGTGGATTGGATGAAGAAGAACGGCGTTCTGCTGGCTTCCCCCAACGTATCCGTTGCCCTCAAGACCGACACCAACGACATCGCCATGAAGCGCGTGGACGTGAACAAGGTGCTGTGCCAGTACACCTGGCAGATGATCTTCGCTGAAGACGCCGAAACCTTCGACGCTCTGTGGGATCAGATGGTGAAGAAGATGGACGGCTATGGCTATCAGGAACTGTATGCTTTCGACTGCGAAAACTACCAGACCGAAGTGGATGCCAAGATCGCCGCTGCTGCCGCTGTGAAGTAATCAGCAAACAAAATTCCGGGGCGTCTCTCTCAGGGGGGCGCCCCTTTTTGAAAGGATGAATGATGCATGTGCCGTGATTTTTCCGCCCTTCTGCCTCAAGGCAATTCCTTTCATTTCTGGGAGCAACCCTGCCATTATGGCACCATTCTCCACGTAAATCCTGCCTCTGCATCCGCTTCTGATGAAAACGACGGCAGCGAAGCCTTTCCCTTTCTAACCATTAATCGGGCAGCATCTGTGGCTCAGCCCGGCACAAAAGTGCTCATTCACGGGGGAATTTACCGGGAATGCGTGCGTCCGCAAAGGGGCGGCACCGGCCCGGATCATATGATCTGCTACGAAGCCTTTGGGGATGGCCCGGTTATCATTCGGGCATCCGAGGAAGTAACCGGCTTCACCCCTTCAGAAGGCTGGGCGCTGCAGCGCCCCGGCCCCCAGGCCCAGGTTGTTTCCCATGTGTGCATCTATCAGCACAAACTGGATCCCGATATGTTCCGGGGCTATAATCCCTTCTGCGCCGTCAACATTCTGCATGACCGGCTCTTTATCGAATACGATAAAACCGATATGACCCCCTACCTCAACCGCCGGGGCTGCGTATTCTGCGATGGCAAGCCCCTCACCCAGGTGCCGCTTTACAATTTCATGGCCAGGCAAGAGAACACCTACTGGGTGGAAGCCAATGGGCAAACCATCCATTTCCGCCTGAAAAACGACGAAGACCCAAGCGCACATCACATTGAAATTACGGTTCGGGAACAATGCTTTGCCCCGGATATTCCTTTTTTGAATTATATCAAGGTAAAAGGCCTCATTCTGGAACATGCGGCCACCGGCGCCCCCGTGCCCCAGCGTGGTTCCCTTTCCTGCTTCCGGGGCCACCATTGGGTGATTGAAGATTGCCATATCCATTGGGCCAACGGCGTGGGCATGGATGTGGGCAACGAATGCTGGCACCATACACGCACCCCGGAAAATGAAACCATCGGCCACACCGTGATCCGGGGCTGCACCATAAAGGATGCCGGGGTATGCGGCATTGCCGGGCTGTTTGCCACCCATCTGTTGATTGAAAATAACGTAATTGAAGGCACCGGCTGGCAAAAGATGGAGCTTTCCTGGGAAGCCGGCGGCATCAAGCTGCACGACACCGTGGAAACCCTGATCCGCAACAATGTGTTCAAAAACACCCTCCGGGCTGATCATCTCTGGCTGGATTGCAATAATGAAAATAACCGCATTACGGGCAATCTGTTCCTTAACGGCTTGGAGCAGCGGGAAGCCATCTTTATCGAATGCACCCGGGATGGGGTGAACCTGATTGATAACAACATCATCTGGAACGTGGAGGGCCGTTTTGACCCGGCCAAGGTGCCGGTGGAGCCCGGTTCCTCCGGCTGGTATAAGCTGAAGGAAGATGATACCGTAAACGGCTATGCCATCTACGGCGAAGGGACAGACAGGCTCTATATTGCCCACAACCTGATTGGCAAATGCCGCCACAGCGGCTATTACGCCAAGCCCGTGGGCTTCCGCATGCATGGCATGATGCGCGGCGGCACATCCCGTAAGGCCCGTATCATCAATAATATTTTCTATGATTGCGGCGAAGCGGCCATTGTTTTCCCCACGGAAGATAATGCTGCCGAAGGCAATCTGTATGTGAAAATGCAGGGCGGCTACCTGCGGGTGATGTACCCGGCCCCGGAAACCTGCCTGAATTTGCCGGCATGGCAGGAATTTTACGGTTTTGACCGAAAGGGTCAATATGCCTGGTTTGATATGGAACTGAATGAAGAAAACGGCAGTATCACCCTGAAAAAAAGCCAGCAGGCCCCCTTTGCCCTGCCTCGACAGCTGGAAAGGCTGCAGGTTATTCTCAATCCCCAGGATGTGCGCCCGGTGGATGCGGATGCCCATATCCCGGCGGATAAGGAAGGCCGCCCCCACGGCGAACAGGTGCTGCCCGGCCCCTTTGGCTTCTATGAAATCCTGCCATGAGGGCAGATATAGCGGAGGTTTCCCATGTATGCGGATAATGAACGAATTCTGAACCCCCTCAAGCCCCAGGGCCGGGAAGATAACCGCTTTCCCGATCCCCACATCAAAATTTTCATCAACCCCGATACCGGCAAGGAAAATATGTATGTATACGTGGGCCATGATGAAGGCGTGGGGGAATTCATCATGCGGGATTGGTTTGTGATGTACAGCGAAGATCTGGTCACGTGGCACTGGAAAAAAACGCTGGACCGTAAAGACACTTACCTGCCCGATGATTCCATCAATTGCTGGGCCTGCGATGTGGTGCAAAGCCCCTGGGATAAAAAATATTACCTGTATTATTCCAATGCCGGGGAAAACACCGGCGTTGCCGTCAGCGACAGGCCCGACGGCCCCTTTGTGGATGCCCGGGGCAAAACCCCCGTGCTGCCCAAGGGCATCACCCCTACCAATTCCTATGACCCCGATATTCTTCTGCCCGATGAAGATGACCCCCATGCATGGATCCTCTTTGGCAGCGACTGGACGGATCACTACTGGGCCATGCAGCTGGATGAAACCATGGTGAACGTGGTGCCCGGCACCGCCCGGAAAGTGCCCGTTTACCCGGCGGACGGCACCCCTACGGAATTATTGGGCGTGCTGCGGTCGGACCAGGCGGAGGCCTTCCGCTATGGCGATACCTGGTATCTGTACTGGGCCGGGCGCTATGCCACTTCCAGCAACAAACTGGGCCCCTACATCTTCCGGGGCGATATTGGTGCCGATATCCCCCACTACCCCGATGGCCGTGCTTTCATCGATCATGGTTCGTTCCTGGAATGGAACGGCCAATGGTTTTATGCTGTCAGCCACGGAACGGAGCATTGGTCTTACCGGCAAAGCTGGCTGATGTACCTGCACGTATGCGATGACGGCACGTTGATGTTTGATGAAGATATCCGCCGCTGCGGCGTGGGGTGCTACTGCGCCCGGTGGAACAAAATTGAAGCGGAATGCTATATGCGAAAGGATGCCGGCCTGAGCAAAATCCAGCTGAAGCTTTCAGACGGCAGCCATGCCGGGTTCGCCATTTCCCAGGCGGAGGGCACCAACGCCGTTCACTATCCCCATGTGTATGATTTGAAAGAAAATGCCGCCCTGTTTTTCATGCTGAAAGGGGCTGCCGGGGCCACGGTGCAGGTGCTGGTGGACGGCGCAGCGGCCGGCACCCTCCAGCTGGAACAGGATTACAATACGTTCACCCCCCTTGGCCTTCCTTTGCAAAACCCTGCCGGGGAGCACGATATCACCCTGAACATCACCGGCAGCATAACGCTGGATTGGTTCCGCTTCCGTTAAGAGCAATTGAAAAGCCGCCTCCGGAAATCTTCCGGGGACGGCTCTTTTTGTGTATCTTCATTCCGCCATGTGGTGAATGTACGGCATATTAGGCAGGCCTTCAAAACGATAAAAGCTTTCGGCGTTTGCATGAAAGAACGCATGCTTTTCTTCTTCCGTCAGCAAAGGGGATTTCTGCACAAAATCCCAGCTCATCCGGTAGGTGATGGCGGTCATGGTTCGGGGGTAATCGCTGCCCCACATCAGTTTATCCATGCCGCAAAGATCCCTTGCCTCCAAAATGGCCTGAACGGCGGAAGGATAGGGGTAAAATTCGCTGTTGAACAGCCAGGTGATGCCGCCGCTTTCCACAAACACATTTTTGTGCCGGGCCAGTTTGATTTGCTCCTGCCAGCCCTTGGTGGTCACCATGCCGAAATGGCCAATGGCTATCCGTACCTGAGGATACTGCTGAATCATTTCCCGAAGGGAGGCCACCTGCAGCTCCCCATCCGCCAGATCAATGCCTATGAATTTATCTTCCCGGGCAGCTTTCTCGAATACATCCGCATGCCGGGTTAAATCCGGGTTCGCCAGCCTTCCGGCGCAAATCTTAATCCCGTCCGCCCAGCGGATATCCGAAAGTTCCTTTTCCTCATACAGCGCACTCACCCGGATGCGCACCGGATGTTCTTTGCGCACCTTCTGCAAATAGGCATCCTGATTGCCGTCAATGTATTCCTGGGTCACCACCGCCCCGGCCACCTGCGCAAAATCCATATTGGAAAGCAGCCTCTCCACGCTGTTCATCCCATCGGTCATGTAAGCGGGCATCATCTGCACCACTTCAACGCCAAACATGCTGCGGCCACCTTCCAGGGCATACACCGGAAGGCCATTCACCCGGCCGTCTTGCTTTTTCCATAAATGCAAATGGGCATCAATCATAAGGTTTCCCTCCTCATTCAAAGGGATAGGGATAATCCGCAAGATACCTTTCCAGCAAGCCGCATTCATCCAGCAGCTTAAACAGGGTGTACCTAGTGCGGTAATCCTTGCCGCAATGGAGGGAGCGGCGAAGGAGTTCCTCCGGAATATGTTCCTCTTCCGGGGTCATTTCCGCATGCAGGGTTTCCATCACCTGCCGGATTTTTTCCAGCGGCGGCATGGCGGCAATCACCTGCCGGATTTCATCCTCATGCTCCTGCGCTGCCCGGATGCGGCGCAATTGTTCTTCCCAGGAAAGGAAATCGCCGGGGTTTTCCCGCATAATCTGCCTGCCGCCTTCTTCCCCGTAGGCATGCACCATCCAGCGTTCCCGCTTTTCCCTGCTGATGCGCTTTTCCTTTATCTTTTCCACATCCAATAGGCTCAAATCTTCCTTGGCAAAGCGTTCAAACAGGGGCCACACCAAAAGCGTTGCCACCCCAACCGATGCGCCGTGCATGGGCACTTCCTTCCCCTGCTGCACCAGCATCATTTCCCAGTACTGGGCAATATTATGCTCAATGGACGCCACCGCCCTCGTGTTATCAATGATCAGAATGGTCACCCCGGCCAGCAGCAGAGCCTCAATCAGAATGCGCATGCCCTTTTCCGTTTTCCGGGCGATTTCATCCGCATGTTCCACCAGCGCATTCACCGCATTGGTCACCATTTCCAGGCACACCGGGCAGCACACTTCCCCATTGATGATGCGCCCCAGTTCCCAATCGGCTTTTGCAATGTATTTTCCCAGCACGTCCCCCACGCCGCTGGCAATCATGGGCAGCGGCGCCGTGGCCAATACATCCAAATCGCACACGATGATTTCCGGGCATTTGGCCGGCCGCTGGATTTTCAGCCCCCGGTGCAAAAGCGGCGCCACGGCGGAGGCATACCCATCCATGGAAGGGGCGGTGCCCACGGAAACAAAGGGCAGCCCCGTTCTTTCCGCATTGATCCGGGTGGTATCCGTTACGGTGCCGCTGCCGACGGCAATCAAAAATTCTGTATCCCGTGTGATGGAAAGCAACACTTCGCCGCAGGAAAGGTCATCCGGCAGCATTTCCCCCTCCCGGTGAATCACGCAGGAAACCACGGAAAAGCCCTGCTCCGTCAAGGCTTTTTCCACCTTTTCCCCGGCCACGGCATAGGTATTATCATCCGCCACCAGCACGCAATGCCTGCCCAGGTTCTTTTTCTCAATATAGGCCGGAATCTTTTCAATCAGCCCTTTGCCGATATAAATATCCTTATCAATGGCATGGTGTTCACAGCCGCAGGCGCACTCCACCCCGGTGATCACCATTTTTTGATCCTTGTCATATTGCACGGAAACTGCCATATTGTTCCCTCCTTTCTTACCTTGAGGTATCAATGAAATCCGGGTTCCAGATCACCGCCGTTTTCATGGGCGCCGCTTTGCAGTAAATCTTGTTTTCATAGGCGGCCATGGGGTCTTTGGCAAATTCTTCCCGGTCAATCAGCCCCACGATTTCGTCGTACCGGCTTTCTGCCAGCATTTCAATGGCCTTTTCCATATGATCCTGCCGGAAATTGATGGAGCCGAAAATCAAATGGTTTTCAAAGCCAAAGGGCATGGTATCAAAGGCCACTTTCGGGCCAAGGGAAAAGCTGTTGTAAAGCCCGTTGCAGCCAAGCGCCCCATGGGCAAAGGCAATTTCATGCTCCACCTGCGCACCGCTGACCCCAATGAACGTGGTAGCCCGGCCCCCCAGGGCCTCCACAATGGCCCCTGCGCATTCTTTGGCATCCGTAAAATGGTTTTTCAGGTAATCCGCCTTGGCCTGCTCCTTGGCAAAGCACACTTTGGCAGAATCTTCCTCGCTTCTTCCAACGAACAGAATTCTGGCATCCGGATGGGCCTTGCGAATAATATCCCCAATGAACATTCCTGTGGTGCCAAGGCCGAAAATCACCGTGCGCTGAAAAATTTCATCCGCTGCCAGGGCCCGGGCTTCTTCCAGGCTGCACCCATGCCGCCTGGCCGTCCGGCGGAACCAATGGGCGCTGCCCAAATCCTCCATCCTTTCCAGCTGGAACAGCATGCAGGCAAAAGGATCCGGAAACACCATTTTCTTGGCAAAGGAAAGATCCAGCTTGCCACCGTGCACATGGCCGTCGGGAATGCGAAGCAGCATATCCGGGTTCACATACATATCGTCGCAAAACAGGCCGTCCGCCTGATCGCAGCCGTATTCAAAATAGGTTTCATCTTCGGTGTACCTTGTGGGGTCCACGCTGTCGCCGCCCCGGATCAACACGATGGCAAAGCGGTTTTGGGAAGGCACCCACACAACGCCCTCATGCCCGTTGATCAGCCGATCGGTGCCTTCCGGGAACTTGGGGGAAAGCAGCCCTTTCCGGCCCATTTCCATCAATTCGTGATCCGTTCCGCAAAAGCCCACCATCACAGGATGCACCAGCACCCCTTCCTTTTTTTCTTCCCCACGCAGCCGCTGCCGGGGCGGATTCACCACTTCCACTTCCCCATACACAAGGGGATGAACGGGGTCATTTTGAAAATAGGTGCCAATGCTTTTCATTGCGCTTCCTCCTGCCCTTTTCTTTCTCAAAGTTCCACGGAAATTTCTTCCCCGGAATAGATGATTTCTTTCGCTTCATCCCCCATGCAATGCACACGCAGCTGCATGTTTTTCTTCATGCCGGGGTATGTGCCCACTCGCTCACCGATCATAAGCTTCCGGTTTTCATCATCCCACTTTAGCTGGATTCTGGCCCATTGGCCCTTTTCATAGCCGTAACCGTCCCCTGCATCATCATACAGGGTGAATGCGCCATCCGCCCCGGGGCACACCAGAATTTCAAGGGGCTCATCTTTCTGTGCCTCGGTGGACGGGGCCACCGCCCCAAGGGGCAATACCGTGCCTTGACGCACAAACATGGGCAGCACATCAAGCGGCGCCGGAACCAAAGCCCATTGGCCGCCCGGGTATCGCTTACCGCTGTGCCATTCATACCAATCCGCCCCTTTGGGCAGCCATACCCGCTCCTGCCTGCTTTCCTCTTCCAGCGGTGCAGAATGCGTGCCGTAATACATGGGCCGGGTCACAGGTTTTATCAATAGCCCATCCCCCAGCATCATCTGATCCTGTATGTTTCTCAGTTCCCCATCGCCCGGAAACACAAGGGCCGGTATCCGCAGCATGGGCATGCCGTTTCGGTTGCCCTCCGCCATCAGGGAATACAGGTACGGCACCAGCCGGTACCGCCAATGAATGGCCTTTTCAATGGCATCGTAAAAGGGCGTTCCCTTTTCGCCAAACTGCCATATTTCCCTTGGCGTGCCGGTGCCGTGGGAGCGCATCATGGGCAAAACGGAAGCATACTGGGCCCACCGCACATACAATTCCCGGTATCCCAAATCCGCCACACCCTCATCAAAATCCCCTTCATAAAACCAGGGATCCCATTGCCCGTTGGGAAAAAAGGCCCCAATATCTGTGCTCCAATAGCTTTCGCCGGTGGCGCAGAAATTCAGCCCCTCCGGCACATGGCGCTTCAGCGTTTCCCAATTGGCGGATACATCACCGCTCCACGTGATGGTGGCATATCGGTGCTGGCCGGCGTAGGAAGAGCGGGTCAGGTTGCACACACGCTTATCTTCCGTTTCGCTGCGCTGGCCTTCGTAAATACCTTTGGAGTGGAACAGGCTGTACAGGTTGATCTTCGCCGGATCCAGGTATTTTTTTGCTTCATCCGTGTTGCCCTTGGCACGCACCAGAGGCTCCGGCCTGATTTTGCCCTGCCAATCGCTTTCAAAGGGCTCCGTACAATCGCACCACCATGCATCCACACCATGGATGAAAAGATGATCCCTGGCCTGCTTCCAGTACAGCTGCCGGGCCTTTGCATCAAAAGCATTGTAAATCAGCCGGTTGCCCAGCATGCAGCCGTTTTCCAGCATTTCCTGCCTATCTTCATTCTTATCCCCCTGCATGGAGGGCCAGATGGAAATCATAAACCGCACCTTCATTTTGTGCAGGGCATCGATGAAGGCCGAAGGATCCGGGAACCGTTCCCGGTCAAAGGTTTTCCATCCCCATTGCCCTTCCGGCCAGGATTGCCAATCCAGCACCAGCATATCCAGCGGCACATTCCGTTTCCGGTATTCCCCGGCTACGTCCAGCATTTCCGCCGCATCCACATACCGTTCCTTGGATTGGATATACCCCAGCGCATACCGGGGCAGCATGGGGGTTTCCCCGGTCAGCAGCCGGTATTTTTCCATCAATGCGGCATAGCTGCCATCGCCGTAAAAGAAATAATAATCCAGTTCATCGGCGCAATCCGCCCACAGATAAGACCCTTGCTCATCATCATGAAAGGCCATCAGGCCCCCCATATCCAATAAAATGCCCCAGCCCTTGGTGGAAACCAATACCGGCACCACGGCCTTCATATTGTGCTGATACAAAAGCCGGCTGTGCCCCCGCAAATTGCCAATTCCTTCTTCGTGGGAACCGAGGCCGTAGAGGGCCTCGCTTTCATCAAACACAAAATTCTGCCGGCAGGCATAGGCCGTGCGTTCCTTCACCCGGCGGATGGGTTCCGCCCAGGCCCTTGCCCCATCCACGCTTTTGCCTTCCTGCACCTGTGCATCATCAAACACATTCCGATACACCGGCGTTTCTTCCAAAATCCGGGGGCGGCGCTCCGGCTCCCGAAGCAGCGTTTCCCCCTGGCTGTTCAGGAAAGACATCGCCCCGGTTTTCTTATCCATCCGCACCGAAAGCTTTCCGGCATCAAAGCGCCATGCCTCCACCGTTTCTTCCACGCAGGCATTTCCTTTGCCCTTGTACACCACCACATCGCTTTCCAGCGGAAGAAACGCATCCCTTAAGGTGTGGGTCACCCGAAGAATGCCATCCTCCAATGCCACAAGCCGGGTATTCATCCCCCTGTGATTCACCACAAATTCAGCCATAAAAACCCTCATTTTTCATGTTTTATATGCTTTGCTCTGTTTTACGTTTGCTTTTTCCTATTATACCATATTCAAACAAAAAAAGAAATGCATTCACCCTTGTTTCCATCAAGAAATGTATGCATTTCCATCGCTATTTTCAGGCATTTATTTCCACCGGAAAGGGACCCTCTTTCAGCCCATATTACGCAGCCGGGCCTTTCGATAGCCCTCCGGGGAAATGCCCATGCGCCGCTTGAAAAAAGCAGATAGATAATAGGCATCGCAAAAGCCCCATTCCCCGGCCAGCTGCTGCAGGGTTTTATCGGTTACCAGAAGTTCCTCCACCAGCCTGTCCGTCATCAGCCTTTCCACATATTCCTTGAACCCCACCCCAAAGGCCCTTCGGAACGCCCGGGAAAAGGAGGATACATTCCACCCGAACCGTGCCGCATATTCCTCCCGGCGGATGGAAGCGCTCAGGTTTTTCTGCACGCTTT
>JAZUQI010000039.1:0-6219 GCA_045605625.1 Clostridia bacterium | reverse complement strand
TTTTGCGGATTGATGAATGTTTTGTCTCAGGCCGGGGGTGTGGAGGGGCTGAAAAGACTGCTGAAAAGGCCGCTGAGGTTTTTGCTTGGGGAAGTGGAGGAAGAGGCCCTTTCCTATGTCACGCTGAACATGGCCGCCAATATGCTGGGCCTTGGCAATGCCGCCACCCCGGCCGGGCTGAAGGCCGCCGCCCTGCTCTCCGATGGCCCCCGGGCCGGGGCCGCCCTTTCCATGTTTCTGGTAATCAATACTTCCTCCGTGCAGCTGCTTCCCTCCACCGTGATCGCCCTGCGCACGGCCCACGGGGCGGCCCATCCGGAGGCGGTGATTTTGCCGGGGCTTGCGGCCACGGCGCTGTCCACGGTGGTGGGCATTTTATGCTGCAAGGGAATGGAGAAAAGGCGATGATTTTGTGCCTGTTTGCTTTATTTTGCCTGGGGTGCGGCCTGTGGAAAAAGGTGCCTTTGTATGATGCCTTTTCCGCCGGGGCAAGGGAGGGCCTGCAAACGGCGGTGCAGGTTTTGCCGGCGCTGCTTTGCATGCTGGCGGCCCTGCAGGCCCTGGATGAAAGCGGCCTGACGGCGGCGGCGGAAAGGCTGATGGGGCCGGTGATGGAAAAGATGGGGGTGCCATCGGCCCTGCTGCCTTTGATGCTGCTGCGGCCTCTGTCCGGCGCCGGGGCCTTGGCGGCATTGGAGCAGGTGATGGAAAATTGCGGCCCGGACAGCCGGGAAAGCCTGCTGGCCGGGGTGATGGTGGGCAGCAGCGAAACGGTGTTTTACACGGTGGCGGTGTATCTGGCGGCGGCCAGGGTGAAGCATACCGGGTACATCATTCCCTGCGCTTTGCTGGCATGCCTGGCCGGGTATGTGGGGGCCCTGGTTTTTTGCCCATAGAAAGCGGAAAAAATACAGCCGCTTCGTTGACAAAGCGGCGTTTCCTTGCTATTCTTGATGTATTATTCTGTAAGGAGGCGTCTTTTCATGAGCCGCACCGTGATCCCTCAGGGGTATCAATCCACCCTGACATTGTACGAAACCCAGGAAGCCATTGCCCTGATTAAGAAGCTGTTTCAGGGGAATCTTTCCCATGCGCTGCATTTGAAGCGTGTGTCCGCCCCCTTGTTTGTGGATGGTGCGTCCGGGCTGAATGATGATTTGAGCGGCGTGGAAAGGCCCGTTTCTTTCGATATGCTGGAAACCGGTGAAGAGGCCCAGGTGGTGCATTCCCTGGCCAAGTGGAAGCGGCTGGCCCTGGCCCGGTACGGCTTCCAGGCAGGGGAAGGCATCTACACCGATATGAACGCCATCCGCCGGGATGAAACGCTGGATAACCTGCATTCCGTGTATGTGGACCAGTGGGACTGGGAAAAGGTGATTGAGGAAAAAGACCGCAATATGGATACCCTGAAGGATGCCATGCAGCGCATTGTGACGGCCATTTGCGTCACGCTTGATCTTCTGAAATGGCAGTACCCCCAGGTGAAAACGGAACTGGAGCGGAAAATCACCTTCGTTACCTCTCAGGAGCTGGAAGATTTATACCCGGATAAAACCGGCAAGGAACGGGAAAACCTGTTTGTGAAGGAACATAAAACCGTGGGCATTTTGCAAATCGGCGGCAAACTGAAATCCGGCAAGCCCCACGACGGCCGCGCCCCGGACTATGACGATTGGGAACTGAACGGCGATATTATGTTCTGGGATGACGTGCTGGAATGCGCCATGGAAATTTCCAGCATGGGCGTGCGTGTTTCCCCCGAATCCCTGGACCGGCAATTGACCCTTTCCGGCCATGATGAACGGCGCAATCTGCCCTTCCACAAGGCCCTTCTGAACGGAGAGCTGCCCTTCACCATCGGCGGCGGCATTGGCCAGAGCCGTATGTGCATGCTGCTGCTGGGCAAGGCCCACATCGGGGAAGTGCAATCCTCCTACTGGGATGGCACCACCAAGGAAAACTGCGAAAAAGCAGGGATTGTGCTGCTGTGAACGAAAAAAATCCAAAATGATACATTTTGCAAAGCTGTCTGGCATCAGACGGCTTTTTTCTTTCCTTGTATACAGCAAAAAATGCTTAACAAAACGGGGAAGTTATGCTATACTTAACTTGGTATACTATGATGACGAAATCTGCTTACAGGAGGCAAGCACGCATGGATTCTTATAAGCTGTTGATCACCGGCGGAATCCCTCTGGTGGGTGAAACCTACGTTTCCGGGGGGAAGAATACCGCGGTGGCAGTCATTCCTGCCGTTTTGCTGTCTGACGAAGTTTGTGTATTGGAAAATCTGCCGGATATTGAGGACGTAAGGGTGCTGGTGGATATTATGCGGCTGCTGGGGGCCCAGGTGGAATATGACGCCGCCGCCCGCCGCATGAAGATTGACCCCCGCACCGCCACCGGCTATGTGGTGCCCTATCAGCAAAGCCAGCGGATGCGGGCCAGCTATTACCTGCTGGGGGCCCTGCTTGGCCGCTGCGGCCAGGCGGAAGTGGGCTATCCCGGGGGATGCGCCATTGGCAACCGGCCTTTTGACCGGCATATCAAGGCCTTCCGCACCCTGGGGGCCGAAGTGGAAGAAAAAGGGGCCGTGATCTACGCCAAGGGCAAAATGGTGGGGGACGGCGTATTTTTCGATGCCTTCACCGTGGGCGGCACCATCAATGCCATTCTGGCCGCTGCCAAGGCGGAAGGCACCACCATCCTCTATAACGCCGCCAAGGAACCCCATATTGTGGACCTGGCGAACTTCCTAAACTCCATGGGTGCCAAGGTGAAGGGTGCCGGCACGGATACCATCCGCATCAAAGGCGTGCAGAAACTGCACGGCAGCGTCTATTCCGTGATTCCGGACCAGATTGAAACCGGCACTCTGATGATCGCCGCCGCTGCAACCCGGGGGGACGTTACCATCCGGGGCTGCATTCCCACCCACATGGAAGCCTTGACGGCCAAGCTATTGGAAATGGGCGTGCAGGTGAGCGAAATGGACGACGCCATCCGGGTGCGCACCGTGCGCCAGCACCGGGCCGTGAACATCAAAACCCAGGAATACCCCGGCTTCCCCACGGACTTGCAGCAGCCCATGAGCGCCATGCTCACCCGGGCCTCCGGGGACAGCGTGGTGATTGAGACCATTTTTGAAAACCGGCTGAAGCATCTGATGGAAATGCAGCGCATGGGGGCCAAGGTGCGTATTCTGGACCAGACGGCCCTGATCGAAGGCGTGCCGGAACTGTACGGCGCCCCCGTAACGGCCACGGATTTGCGGGCCGGGGCGGCGCTGGTGGTGGCCGGGCTGATGGCCAAGGGCGTGACGGAAATTTATGAGCCTGCCTTCATTGAACGGGGCTATGAGCATATTGAAGAAAAATTGCGTGCGCTGGGGGCGGATATCCGCCGGGAAAACCTGTAAGCCAAACGGCCTGAAAGAGGTGCTTTAAGGGTGAATGCGTTTGAAGTCCTGGGGCTGGCCCCTCAGGCGGATAAGGATAAAGTGCATCAGGCGTACCGCTCCCTGGTGAAGGCCTGCCACCCGGATTTGTTTGAGGATCCGGAACAGCAAAAGGCCGCCCAGAAAAAGCTGGTGGAATTGAACCTGGCCTATGAAGAGGCCCTGAAGGCGGCGCCGGATCATCCTGCCGGGTTTTACACCATGCCGCTGGAGCAGGCCCTGCACACGGCGGAAAAGCTGGCGGATCAGGGCCGGTGGGAAACGGCGCTTTTGCAGCTGGGCCGGGCGGAAAATAAGGATGACCGCTGGTTTTTCATCCAAGGGCGCATCATGATGGGCATGAAGCAGTACGCTACCGCCCACCAGGCTTTCCGGGAGGCCGTGCGGCTGGCCCCGGAAAACCGGGAATACCGTTCCTGGGCGCTGGATGCGGCGCTGATGGTGAAAAAGCACCAGAGGCTGCCCTATAAGGTGGCGGACTGGGCGGAAAAAACCTTCTTTGTACGGAAAAAGAAATTGTAAGCATGCAGAAAGGGGTCTTTTATGAATTTACCCAATAAATTAACGCTGGTGCGCATTGCGCTGATTCCTTTGTGCCTTGTATGCTGGGGGCTTGGGTGGCCGCTTATGGCGGCGGCGCTTTTCGGGGCGGCGGCCATTACGGATTTTCTGGATGGCTATATCGCCAGGAAGCAGAATATTGTAACCACCTTCGGCAAATTTGCCGATCCCGTTGCCGATAAAATTCTGGTTTTGTGCGCCATGATTTTCCTGTGCGCCGACGGCCTTTTGCCCCCCTGGGCGGTGGCCATTGTGGCGGCAAGGGAATTGATGGTGGATGGCCTTCGCATGGTGGCCGCCCAGAAGGGCGTGGTGATTGCCGCCGGATGGCTGGGCAAAATCAAAACCAATTTGCAATTGTTTTGCGTATTGTGCGCCATGATCTTCGCAAAATGCCTGGTGACGGATATCCTGATGTATTTAATGGCGGTGATGACGCTGCTCAGCGGCATCCAGTACTTTATAAACGGCTGGAAACTGATTATGGAAGAAAAATAACGTTTGAAATATAGAGAAGGAGAAAAAAACATGGCCAAGAAAGCAAGCGACAAAAAAGATATGAAAAACCTGGAAAGCAACAAGCAGGAAAAGCTGCGGGCGCTGGAAATGACGCTGTCCTCCATTGAAAAGGAATTCGGCAAGGGCACCGTGATGAAGCTGGGCGAAAAAACCGCCATGCAGGTGGATACCGTGCCCACGGGCTGCCTGGATTTGGATATGGCGCTGGGCGTTGGGGGCATTCCCCGGGGCCGCATTGTGGAAGTATTTGGCCCGGAATCCTCCGGTAACACCACCGTTGCTTTGCATGTGGTGGCGGAAGTGCAGAAGATGGGCGGCGCTGCGGCCTTTATTGACGCCGAACATGCGCTGGACCCTGCCTATGCCAAGAACCTGGGCGTAAACATTGACGAACTGTATGTTTCCCAGCCCAATTGCGGCGAAGATGCCCTGGAAATTGCAGAAGCGCTGCTGCGCTCCGGCGCCATTGATATC
Organism: Clostridia bacterium; assembly: GCA_045605625.1. Classification (GTDB taxonomy): domain Bacteria; phylum Bacillota; class Clostridia; order Christensenellales; family Aristaeellaceae; genus RUG563. The sequence goes on along the minus strand of JAZUQI010000039.1, from coordinate 1,208 downwards.
GTGGTGATTGACTCCGTGGCGGCGCTTGTGCCCCGTGCGGAAATTGACGGCGAAATGGGCGATTCCTTTGTGGGCATTCAGGCCCGGCTGATGAGCCAGGCCATGCGCAAGCTCACCGGCGTGGTGGCCAAGACCAACGCCATTGCCCTGTTCATCAACCAGATCCGTGAAAAAGTGGGCGTAATGTACGGCAACCCCGAAACCACCCCCGGCGGCCGGGCCCTGAAATTCTACGCCTCCGTGCGGCTGGACGTGCGCCGGGGCGAACAATTGAAAAACGGCAGCGAAGTGGTGGGCAACCGCACCAAGGTGAAGGTTGTGAAAAATAAGGTGGCTCCGCCCTTCCGTTCCTGTGAATTTGACCTGATTTACGGCCAGGGCATTTCCAAGGAAGGCAGCCTGTTGGATATGGCCGTGGAAAAGGATATCATCCAAAAGAGCGGCGCCTGGTTCTCCTATAACGACCAGCGCATCGGCCAGGGCCGGGATAACACCCGCCAGTTCCTGAAGGATCATCCCGAACTTGCCAATGAAATTGAAGCGGCCCTGCGTGCGGTGATGAACCCCTCCGCCGTGCCTGCGGTGGATGCGGAAAACATTCCGGAAATGGACCTGGATGCCGACGATGAAGCATGAGCATGACCATGGCCCCGGGGGCTGCGCCCTGTGCCGGATTGAGCTGAAAAACGTGGGGGTCACCGCCGGGGGCGAAACGCTGCTGAGCGATGTGAATTTCCACATCCATTGCGGCCAGCTGACGGCGCTGGTGGGGCCAAACGGCGCCGGGAAAACCACGCTGATCAAGGCCCTGTTGCAGCAGGTGCCCCACGATGGGCAAATCCGCCATGTGGATGCCCACGGCCATGATTTTCCGGCCCCCCGCATCGGCTATGTGCCCCAGCAATTATCCTTTGACCGGGAAATGCCCCTGACGGTGGAGGATTTGATGACGGCGGCCATTTCCAAACGCCCGGTGTGGCTGGGCCACGGAAAGGCGGCCAAAGAAACGGTGATGAAGGCCCTGCAGGAAACCAGCGCCGTTTCCCTGGCGGATAAGCGGCTGGGCGCCCTGTCCGGCGGCGAAATGCAGCGTGTGCTATTGGCCATGGCCCTGATGCCCCTGCCGGATCTTTTGATTCTGGATGAACCCGTTTCCGGCATGGATCAGAACGGCCTTTCCCTGTTTTTGCAAACGGTGGATGAACTGC
>JAZUQI010000038.1:0-4212 GCA_045605625.1 Clostridia bacterium | reverse complement strand
CCCCTTGACGGGAGGATTCTGAAGGAAAAATTCATCTAACAACAAAAAACAAACGAGTATCCAGCGGATGCTCGTTTGCTTACGTAAGTGTTCAAACGCAATGCACGGATACCGTGCATATCATTGCGCCTTCCAAAGGGGACAAGCTTCTAAAACTTGTATAGTGAACAAACTGGATATTACATAACACATGTACGAGACGGCTTTTATGTCTGATCTGGGTAATCATAAAACCTGCCCTTGTGAAAATTTTCATTTCCCATCGGTGTTGCTGTCAGCCTAAAAACAACGCATCCATCCGGACACACAACCGTTTTGGAGTATTTGCCATCACCGCCAATGTTTTCAAGATCTCCTCCGCTTCTGACGGCTTCCATCAAGGGATACAGCAACATCATTGTTTTTGAGCAGATTCCGTATCCGTCCTGATTGACAGGGCAACCGTAAGTGCAAATATAGCGATCGCCGATCTCTTCACCATTGCGACAATATCTCTCGGTATGATCCCCGTGCAAAAATCCTGTCACTTCAACGTTGAATTCATATTCTTCATCATACCATTTCTTCATATTTCCTCCAAACATCTGTTTTACTTTAACGACATGACATAAATCTGGCAAGGATTTTCCTTGCCCCAAAGTTCCTCAATGACTTCAAACTCCGTAAAGCCAAGGGACAAATAGAAGCGGTTTGTGGCATTATAGTCTTCGTAGACACCCATCTTCACCGTTTTGACCTGCATGAAAGAATACCCTTCTTCTGCAGCAGCCCTTTGGGCTTCATGAAACAAGGCTCTTCCCAAACCATTTCTGTGGCACTCCCGGAGAACACCCATAACTGCAAGTTCCACGGTCTGTCGGCCTGTTTCTTTCAGGCAGAGGAATCCAGCATAATCACCGTTTTCCTTGACGGCAAAGAACATCCAGTCGGAGCATTCACGGATATACTGCTCTCTGCTTTCGTCAATCTCAAACCAATCATGAAGGTTTTCAAGGATTCTTCTTGCAATTGTTCTTTTCAGCGCTGTATTCCTGATTCTTTCAACCATCTTATAATTCCTTTGTTCAATAACCTGTACGTCCGGCAAGGTCATTTTCTTCATAGTACACATAGCGAATTCCTCCTGTATTCAATAAATTTCTTTGTATTGTGTGACAGGGCGAAATAACATTTGATGCTGAGAACCGAAAACGATGGGAAACAAAAAAACCGCAGAATCCTCTGCGGTCGAAAAGACAGTTCGATGCAGAGCGAAAATCTCAGTGGCAACACAAATCAAGCTGTTTACAAACACAGCTTTTAGTGCATTCACTTGGATTTCCCGCTCTTTCCGAATTCTCCCTGCACTGACCTGCAGCCTGGGGAGAATCGGCAACATCACATCCTTCGGTTAATTTCGCCTTGTCGTGGCAAGTGTAGCACGATTTCGGAGGCCTGTCAAGGGTTCAGATTGCAGCTAATACCCAGTATGCTAACGAATGCTGCTGTCTCGCCACTTCGATCAAAAATCACTCCATGCAAAGGATCCCTTTGGAAAGCAGGCAAAAAAACTGCATCGCAAAATGCGCTCCGGGAGGGGGCAAACGCTGCCGGGCATTCAGTATGTGCCGGGAATTCCCCCCTTCCATTGCCCCCCGGCAACGAAAACCCAGGCAAAAAAGGCTTGAAAAAACCTATAAATATAGTACAATAGAAGCAGAAATGAAATGCACTTGAGGTGTTGCAAAATGGATATCAAAGCAATTGTTTCCCAAATGACGTTGGAAGAAAAATGCTCCCTTTTATCCGGGCTGGATTTCTGGCACACCAAACAGGTGGAGAGGCTGGGGGTAAAGAACGTGATGGTGTCCGATGGCCCCCACGGCCTGCGCAAGCAGAACGATAAAGCGGATCATCTGGGCGTGAACGAAAGCATCAAGGCCGTTTGCTTCCCCACAGCCTGCGCCACGGCAGCCTCCTTTGACCGGGATATGCTGCAGCAAATCGGCGAAAACCTGGGCGACACCTGCCAGCACGAGCAGGTGGCCGTTGTGCTGGGCCCGGCGGTGAACATCAAGCGCAGCCCCCTGTGCGGCCGGAATTTTGAATATTTCAGCGAAGACCCCTACCTGGCGGCGGAGCTTTCCACCCGGTTCATTCAGGGGGTGCAAAGCCGGAATGTGGGCGTCAGCGTGAAACACTTTGCCGCCAACAGCCAGGAACACCGCCGCATGAGCAGCGATTCCGTGGTGGATGAACGCACCTTGCGGGAAATTTACTACCCGGCCTTTGAAAGCGCCGTGAAAAAGGGCAAGGCCTGGACGGTGATGTGCTCCTACAACAAGCTGAACGGCGAATTTGCCAGCCAGCATAAAGGCCTGCTGACGGATTTACTCCGGGGCGAATGGGGCTTTGACGGCTATGTGGTGAGCGACTGGGGCGCTGTCAGCGACCGGGTGAAGGGCGTGGAGGCCGGGCTGGATCTGGAAATGCCCTCCTCCGGCGGCAGCAACGATAAGCGTGTGGTGAAGGCGGTGCAGGAAGGCCGGCTGGACGAAAAATATGTGGATATCTGCGTGGAGCGCATCCTTTCCGTGCATCAGCGGTATTTTGAAAATGCCCGGCCCGATACCCCCTGGGATATGGAAGCCCAGCATGCCCTGGCCCGGCAGATGGCGGCGGAATGCATGGTGCTTTTGAAGAACGAAGAAAATATTCTTCCCCTGAAGGAAGAAGAAACCGTGGCTGTCATTGGCCGCTTTGCCAAGAAGCCCCGGTTCCAGGGCGGCGGCAGCAGCCACATTAACTGCTTCCGCACCGAAAGCCTGATGGATGCCCTGGAAGGCAAGGAAAACATCCTGTTTGCCATGGGCTATGATATTGCCACCGAAACCCCGGATGAAACGCTGATCGCAGAGGCGGTGGAAACGGCGAAGAAGGCAGATAAGGCCGTCATCGTGGCCGGCCTGCCGGACAGCTTTGAAAGCGAGGGTTATGACCGCACCCACATGCGCATGCCCAAGTGCCAGGTGGAATTGATTGAACGGGTGGCCGCAGCCAACCCCAATACCGTTGTGGTGCTCTATAACGGCTCCCCCGTGGAAATGCCCTGGATCGGCAGCGTGAAGGCTGTCATCGAAGGGTATCTGGGGGGCCAGGCCGTGGGCGGCGCCACCCGGATGGTGCTGTGGGGCGAAGTGAACCCCTGCGGCAAGCTGCCGGAAAGCTTCCCCATCCAGCTGGAAGATAACTCCTCCTTCCTCTCCTATGGCGGCGAAGGAAACACCGCCGTGTACAACGAAGGGGTGTTTGTGGGCTATCGCTATTACGACAAAAAGAAGATGCAGGTGCGCTTCCCCTTCGGCCACGGCCTGAGCTACACCCAGTTTGCCTACAGCAACCTGCAGGTGGATAAGGCTTCCCTGAAGGATACCGAAACCCTCACCGTATCCGTGGACGTGAAAAACGTAGGGGATCGGGCCGGCAAAGAAGTGGTGCAGCTGTACGTCAGCGACGTGGAAAGCGAAGTATTCCGCCCGGTACGGGAACTGAAGGGCTTTGATAAGGTGCTGCTGACCCCCGGGGAACAGAAAACCGTTACCTTCACCCTGGATAAGCGTGCCTTTGCCTACTGGTGCACGGATATTCATGACTGGTATGTGGAAAGCGGCGCTTTCCTTATCCAGATCGGCGCTTCCAGCCGGGATATTCTGCTGGAAACGCAAGTGCAGGTGGAAGGCACCGTAGAAATTCCCCGGCAGTTCACCGTAAACTCCATCATGATGGATTTGCAAAAGAGCGAAAAAGCCATGCGGATTCTGCTGCCCCTTTTGCAGCGCAAAGACGAAGCTGCTAAGCAGGACCAGAGCGAAGTGGGCAACGAAGCCATCTCCGAAGATATGAACAACGCCATGGAACGGTATATGCCCCTGCGCGCCATGGCCAGCTTCTCCGACGGTGCAGTAACCTATGAAATGATGGAAGATATTGTGAACAAAATCAATCAGGCAGAATAATGTTTCCAGAAACCGTCTGTTTTTCAAGCAGGCGGTTTCAGCGTGTCAAAAAAAAACAAACCCGGGGATGTATGAAGGGGCCGCAGTTCCGCATCCTCAATGGTCGCCTTACTCATTGCCATTCGCAATGCTCCCTTTCGGATGATTCCTCCACCTCGCTTCATCCGCCACAGGCGGCGCTTCGGTTCCGTCACCTTCATGTGTAATCCGCAGCAGG
>JAZUQI010000037.1:0-4634 GCA_045605625.1 Clostridia bacterium | reverse complement strand
AGGGGGCGCCATCCACCCCCGCCCAGGGGCCGTCCTGAGCGGGGGGCAGGGCCACATGGGAAAGGGTATCCCCATAGGTGGCAGGCAGGGCGGTGGGGGCGGTAACGGAGGGGGTGCCTTTCAGCACGGTAAGGGTGGCGGTAGCTTCCCCGGCAGCATAAGCGCCGTTTTCCGCCGTCTGGATGCGGATCACAAGGGGGCCGCATGCCTGAATGGAAAGCTGGGTTCCGTTCAGGGTAGCGCTGCCGGAAAGAATGGAATAGGTGGCTTCCCCGGCGTTGGCATCCACAGTAAAGAGGGAAGAAACGTCATAGGGGCTGCCGTTGAAGGTGAATTCGGCATCCTTGCCGGTGATGGTAACGGGCAGGGTTTGCACATAGCCGCAGGCGCATTTGCCATTTTCAAAGGTGTGGGCTTCTTTGGTGGCCGTTTGCTGATACACAATGGGGCAGCCGGACACGGTGCAGCCATTGCCTTTCAGGTGGTGGGTGGCATCCAGGGCGGTGAAAGTTTCGCCCATGGTGCAGGTATGCTTGGTATCGCCCACGAAAATGGCGTTGTTATTGGTGAAAGTACCGTTTACCGTCAGGGTGTTTCCGTTTACAAAATGCAGATAGCCGTTATTGACCAGGGTTTCGCCTTGCGGCACCATCTGGCTTGCCAGCACGGCCAGCACTTCCCGGCTGCCCACCTGGCCGGTGAGGTTGCCGGCGGTGTACACCGGGCGGTATTTACCGGGGGCCAGCACCAGGTCATCCTCCGAATAGGGCTGGTTAGAATCGTAGGTGAAGGCGGTGCCGATGGTATCGAAAATATAGGTATCACCGCTGCCGGAGGTGCCGCCCAGAATGAATTCGCCCCCCTGGCCGATGGTGCCGAATTCGGAATTGGTAACGTCCACCAGGTAATTCCAGCCGTCTTCCATCCGCACCACTTCCCACATGTGGGGGCCTTCGCCGGTGCCGCCGCTCATCAGGCCGGTGACGGTGATGCAGCACACCATATCGGAGTTGAAAGTGGTCAGATCGCAAAGGTACATAAACGCCTTGGCGTACCCTTCGCACACCACGTTGGTATCGGGATCTCCGTCAAAAACGTAAATCAGCTGCCAGGGGTTGGAGTTGGAATCAATGAAATTCTGATCCGCAGCGGCTTCATCGTTATAGGCGGTGAGGGCCATGATCTGATCGGCGTAATAGACCAGCTTTTCATAGTCACTCTTCCCGGCGGCGGCAGCCACAATGGATTTGGCCTTGGCAGAGGCATTCTTGGCGGCGTTGGCGGCAGCAGCGCTGACGGAGAACTGGGAGTCTTTTTGGAAAATATGGTTGACAAAAACGTTGATGGAAGCTTCGCTGACGGAAAGCTTTTTGCCATAACCGGACCAACTGATGGAGGAATACATGAACATATTGTAATCCGCCCAGTACAGGTCAAAGGGGCAGTCCGCCTTGATGGCGTCAATCAAAGCGGAAAATTCATCACGCAATGCATCTGTCATGGCATTCATTTTTTCTGTGCGCTCATCATCGGTTGTGTATGTGAAGGATACTTCCAGCCCGTAGCTTTCCAGCATTTGTTTGGTGACGACGAACTGGGTGGAAGAGCGGTTGCCGTTGGCAACTTTCTGCACTTCCGGCTTCAGCCAATCATACATCAGCTTCATGGGATCCGAAAGCATCCGCCGGGCGGAAACGCCCCAGGTGGAAGCGGCGCCGTACATTTTCTGGTAGGCAAAGCCTTCCAGCGCTTCGGTGGTGCTGTAATCCGAAAGGGGAATGGAGAAGGAGGTGGTGAACGTCATTTCGTCCTCCGCCCATGCCGGGGCGCAGCCAAGCACCATCATCAAAGCCAAAAGAAGGGAAAGCGTGCGTTGTTTCATCGAAAAAGAACCTCCCATCGATGTGTGAACATACAAAATTTTCTAATTTAGATAAACTTATTATATTATAGGAATGAAAAATAGGCAAGAGGGCAAGCCGGTAATTTTCATTGACGGATGGCAGAGAATACCGTACAATAAAGAAAAAGGCGAGGAGGAAACAGCCTTGAAACGAATAGAAGCCTATCTTTCCGATTGGGCGTTTCATCAGGATCTGCGGCCGGAACAGGCGGCCTTATTGACCCATGTGAATTATTCCTTCGGCCATGTGGTGGAGGGAAGGGTGAGCATTGCCCATTTACAGCAGCGCAGGCGGCTGGAAAAACTGCAGAAGGATTATCCTTTCCTGAAAGTGAACCTTTCCATTGGCGGCTGGGGGGCGGATGGCTTTTCCCCGGCGGTGGCTACCAGGGAGGGAAGGGAGTGCCTGGCGGAAAGCGCCCTGCAGGTGCTGCAGGGCATGCAGCTGGATGGGCTGGACTGGGACTGGGAATACCCGGGCAGCGATGCCGCCGGGATTTTGTGCAGGGAGCAGGATCCGGAGAATATGACGGATTTTCTGGTATTGATGCGCCGAAAAATGGATGAACTGAGCCGGAAAACCGGCAAAACCTACGAGCAATCCATCGCCGTAGGGGCAGGGCGAGTGCAGGATTACGGATGGGAAAAGGCCCTGCCTGCGCTGGACACCGTGAACCTGATGACCTACGACATGACAGGCAATGCCGTTTGCACCCCGGTGACCAATGTGGGGAAGGCGGAGCATGCCGTATACAGCGTGGAAGAATGCGTGGCGGCCTTTGAACAGGCCGGGGTGCCCCGGGAAAAAATGCTGCTGGGGGCGGCGTTCTATTTCCATGTGTTTGAAGGGGTGGAAGAGACGCCCTTTGGCAAGCCGTACCGGGCAAAAGGATGCAATTTCGGGGCGGATCAATTGGATGAAAGCTGGCAAAGAATGTGGGATGAGGAAAGCAAATCCGCCTATTACAAAAAAGGGGATGCGCTGGCCACCGGGGATGATGAACAATCTCTGATGGAAAAGGCCGCTTATATGGAAAGGGAAAAGCTGGCCGGGGCCATCATCTGGGAATTGAACCACGACCGGAAAAACAGGCTGCTGCCTTACCTGGCAGGCAGGAAATAAACAAAAACGGATGCGTTTGCATCCGTTTTTGTGTGTGGCGCAAGATTAGCCAAGCAGCGTGAATTCCGCTTTATTCTGGGTTTGGCTATCGGTGCCAATGAACACATGGAACAGGCCGGGTTCGGAAACATAGTTCATGTGCAGGTCGTAAAACCTTAGCAGTTCTTCCGTGATCTGGAAGGAAACATCCCGGCTTTCCCCGGGCTGCAGGGTGACTTGCCGGAAGGCCTTCATCTTCCGCACAGGCCGGGCCACGCTGCCCTTCACATCCCGGATGTAGAGCTGCACCGTTTCGGTGCCCGGACGGCTGCCGGTATTGGTAAGGGTGACGGAAGCGGTGAGGGTATCGCCCTTTTCCATGGCCGTTTGGGAAAGGGAAACGGGGGATAAGGAGAAGGTGGTGTAGCCAAGGCCAAAGCCGAAGGGGTACAGGGGCTGGTTTGGCATATCCTGGTATTTGGAGCCAAACCGGGCATCGGCATAATGGCCGCTGAAGGGGCGGCCGGTGGACAATTCATCGTAATGGATGGGCAGCTGGGCGGCGCAATAGGGGAAGCACATGGAAAGCTTGCCGGAGGGGCTGCATTCGCCGTACAGCGTGCGCACCAGGGCCGGGCCCCCTTCCGTGCCGGGGAACCAGCACACCAAAATGGCTTTCGCCTTTTCCCGGATGGCCCGGATATCCAAAGGACGGCCGCAGAAAAGCAGCACCACGATATTGGGGTTCACTTTTGCCACTTCGTCCAAAAGTTTTTGCTGGCAGGCGGGCAGGGTGATATCTCCCCGGCTGGCGGCTTCACCGCTCATTTCCCGGTGCTCGCCAAGGGCCAGCACCACCTGATCCGCTTCCTTCGCCAGCTGGATGGCGGCCTTAAGTTCCGCTTCCATATCCATTTCCTCCCGGAGAATGGGCTTCTGGAAGCCGTGGAGGACGTTTTCATCCCCCAGTACCGGGCAGCCCTTGGCAAAGGAAAGGCCGGGAACGGAGGCGCTTTCCAGGGCGGTTTTCAAGGTGACGGTATCCTGATCATCGCAGAAGATGGCCCAGGAGCCGCACAGGAATTTGTTATCCACAAAGGGGCCGATGAAGGCCGTTTTTTTGCCGTCATCCTTTTGCAGGGGCAAAATGCCCTCATTTTTCAGCAGCACAAAGCTGGCTTCGGCGCAGGCCTGAGCGGCTTTTCTGTGTTCTTCGCACAGCAGCAGGGCCGCTTCGTCCTCTGCACTCAAATCCTTATAAGGGTTTTCAAACAGGCCCAGCTTGTTTTTCAGTTCCAGTATCCTTAGGCAGCTTTCGTCAATCAGGCTTTCGGAAACCTTGCCTGTTTCCACCAGCTTTTTCAGGTGCTTGATATAGCAGGGGCTGGCCATATCCATATCCACCCCGGCTTCAATGGCCAGTTGGGCTGCCTGAGCGTCATCCTCCGCAATGCCGTGAGGCACCAGTTCGGTAACGGCGGCCCAATCGGAAATCAGGGCGCCGTCAAAGCCCATTTCATTCCGGAGCACATCCCGCATCAGCCATTTATTGGCGGTGGAGGGGATACGGTCCAGGGTATTGAAAGATGTCATCACCATGGCGGTGCCGGCATGGATAGCGGCCTGATA
>JAZUQI010000036.1:0-11714 GCA_045605625.1 Clostridia bacterium | reverse complement strand
CTCGTTTCCAAGGATTCACAGAAAAAAGCCCTGCAGAATTGCAGAGCTTCTCCCGTCTTTTCTTACCCATCAAATCTTCCAGATTTCCTCGGCATATTCCTTGATGGTGCGGTCAGAAGAGAATTTTCCGGCACCGGCAATATTATACAGGCACTTTTTCGCAAAGGCCCTTTCAAGCCGGGTATCCCGGATGGCCTGAATTTTCCGCTGCACATAGCTTTCAAAATCCAGCAACACATAATAGTGGTCCGGCTTATGCCAGGAAGCGCCCTTCAAAATAGCATCGTGCAGTTCCTGGAACACCCCTTCCCTGTCTTCAAAGGTGCCGTCGATCAGGGTATCCAATACCCGTTTGATGCGCTTGTTTTTCTTATAGACAGCTGCCGGGTTATAATCCTTTTCCGCCTTTTGAATATCGGAAAGGGTGGCGCCGAAGATGTAGTTATTTTCTTCCCCGGCCTGTTCCACAATTTCGATATTGGCCCCGTCGAAGGTGCCCAGCGTAACAGCGCCGTTGAGCATGAACTTCATGTTGCCGGTGCCGCTGGCTTCTGTGCCGGCAGGGGAAATCTGCTCGGAAATATCGGTGGCCGGAATAATCTTTTCGGCATAGGAGCAGTTATAGTTCTGCACAAACACCACTTTCATCCGCCCGGCCATTTCGGGATCATTGTTCACCAGTTCCGCAATCTGGTTGATGAAGCAAATCACGCCCTTGGCCCGCTTATAACCAGCCGCCGCCTTGGCCCCGAAAATCATGGCCACCGGGGGCAAATCCTTCAGTTCCCCATCCTTCATACGGAAATAGATATCCAGAATGCTCAGGGCGTTCATGAACTGGCGCTTGTATTCATGCAGGCGCTTCACCTGCACATCGAACACATAATTTTCCGGAATCTCCACCCCTTCCGCCTTTTGGATCAGGGCAGAAAGCTGCTTTTTCTTTTCTTTTTTCACCTGCAGGAAAGCGTCCACCAGCGCTTCATCCTTTTCGATGAAGGGCCGCAGCTTTTCCAATTCATACAAATCCGTCATAAAGCCCTTGCCAATGCGCTTTTCAATTTCTGCGCACAGTTCAGGGTTGCAAAGGCCCAGCCAGCGGCGCTGGGTGATGCCGTTGGTTTTGTTCTGGAACATATCCGGATACAGCTTATACCAGGCGTGAAGCACATCATCCTTCAAAATTTCGGAATGGATGGCTGCCACGCCGTTCACCGCATAACCACCGTACATGGCAAGGTAAGCCATGTGCACCTGATTTCCCTGCAGGATAGCCAGCTGTTTGGTATCTTCAATGCCCAGGGCTTTCAGTTCATCCCGCTGTTTCCGTGCAAGGCGCTTGATAATATCCGTCATTTCGGGGGCAACGCTGTTAAGCAGCTTCACATCCCACTTTTCCAAAGCTTCCTGCATGACGGTGTGGTTGGTGTAGGCAAAGGTTTTCCGTGCGATGGAAAGGGCTTCTTCAAATTCCACCCCGTCCTTCATCAGAAGGCGCATCAGTTCCGGAATGGACATGGTGGGATGGGTGTCATTCAGCTGCACTGCATGGAATTCAGGGAAACGGGCATAGTCGTTGCCATAAACAGCCTTGAAATCCCGTAGCATATCCTGCAAGGAGGCGCTGCACAGCACATACTGCTGGCGCACACGCAGCTGCTTTCCGGCAAAAAGGCTGTCATTGGGATAGAGAAGCTTGGTAATATCTTCCGCCGTGTTCTTGTTCTTGGCGGCCTTGGCATACTGCTGGCTGTTGAACAAGTCAAAATCGAAGGGATGGTCGCTTTCACACTGCCACAGGCGCAGGGTGCCGATGCACTTGCGTTCATAGCCAATCACCGGCATATCATAGGGCACGGCAATCACCGTGAGCCCCTTCATTTCCACCTTCACGGCCTTATCATCCCGGCGGATGGACCAGGGATCGCCGTGCTTCGCCCAGTCATCCGGCAGTTCCTTCTGGCAGGCCTTTTCAAACACCTGCTTGAACAGGCCGTACTGATACCTCAGGCCATAGCCAAATAACGGAATGCCGTGGGTAGCAGCGCTATCCAGGAAACAGGCGGCAAGGCGCCCAAGGCCGCCATTGCCAAGGGCATCGTCTTCAATATCTTCCAGGATGGCCGGGTCAATGCCCTTTTCCGTCATTTCTTTTTTCACATCGTCCAAAATGCCCATGGCATACAGGTTGTTATACACCATACGGCCCACCAGATATTCAGCGGATAAATAGCTGGCATACCGGCCGCTGCGCTGGGTTTTCTGGTCCTGCATCCATTGGGGGGCAATTTCTTCCATGGCGGCGGAAGATACGGCATCGTGCAGCTGCACGGCGTCCGCCTCTTTCAGCGTCACCTGATATTTGGCCATGGCCATTTGCTCTGCCCGGTTCATCAATTCCTGTGCGTTCACTGTTTCTTTCCTCCACGGTTATATTTCTTGTTCAGGCTGCGGATTTCCTCTTTCACGCCTTCCGGCACAGGCCCGGTCATCCGCCAGGCCCACCAGCCCCCCACCGTGCCCGGCAGGTTCATGCGGCCTTCGGAACCGATGCGCAAAAAGTCCTGCATGGGCACAATGGCCCGGCGGCAGGGTGCGCCCCACACCGCTTCGATCATTTTGCCCACCACATCATCGTCTTCATGCAGGTACAGCAATTTTTTTGCTTTTTCCCGGGTGGCTTCATCCGTGGTATCCCACACGCCCTTGGCGGTATCGTTATCGTGGGTGCCTGTATAAACCACGCTGTTTTCTGTAAAATTATGCGGTGCATGGGGGTTATCTGCGCCGCCGTCCAGCCCGAAGGTCAGCACACGCATGCCGGGATAGCCGCAGAACCTAAGCAGCCTTTTCACCCGGTTGTTCACTTCGCCCAGATCCTCCGCAATCACAGTGATTTCCGGCACTTCCTTTTTCATCCGGCGGAACAGGCTTTTGCCCGGGGCCTTGATCCATTTCCCCGTCCTTGCATTGGGGGCGCCGTAGGGCACGGCATAATAATTGGCAAAGCCGATGAAGTGATCCACCCGCACCAGGTCATACAGTTTGGCCATGGCCCGCATGCGATCCATCCACCAGTCAAACTTCCGCTTTTTCAGCTTTTTCCAGTCATACAGCGGATTCCCCCACAATTGGCCGTCTGCGCTGAAATAATCCGGCGGCACACCGGCCACTTTCAGGGGCCTGCGTTCTTCATCCAGCTGGAAAACTTCCGGGTTGGCCCACATATCGGCGCTGTCTTCCGCCACATAAATGGGCATATCCCCAAACAGCTGAATGCCTTTTTCGTTGGCATAGCTGCGCAGGGCAAACCATTGCCGGAAGAACAGGCATTGCACAAAGGTGTAATACCGGATTTCTTCCGAAAGCATGGCCTTGTATTTTTCCAGGGTTTTGCTATCCCTCAGGCGCAATTCCTTGGGCCAATCCTTCCAGGGGCCGCCGCCAAAATGCATTTTCAGGGCCATAAACATGGCGTATTCTTCCACCCAGGGGTTTTCCTTCACAAAGCCCTGCACATCCACTTTATCGTAGGATGCCCGGAAGGCGCTGCGCAGGGCCTTTTCCTTTTCCAGCCGCACGGCGTCAAAATCCACTTTATCTTTATCCGGCAGGGGCTGATAGCTGCCCTTTGGCAAAATGCCCTCTTCCTCCAGCATGGGCAAATCAATCAGCAGAGGGTTTCCGGCGTAGGTGGATACACTCTGATAGGGGGATTCCCCATACCCCACCGGGCCCACCGGCAGCACCTGCCAGATATTCAGGCCGCTTTCTGCGGCAAAATCCACAAAATCATAGGCTGCCTTGCCCATCGTGCCAATGCCGCCCGGGGACGGCAAAGACGTAATGTGCAGCAAAACACCGCTTTCACGCATCATTTCCTATGGCTCCTTCACTTGAATGTTGCTCCTATTATATCATATATTGCGAAAGGTTTCAACCAATTTCCTCAAATGCTTTCCAAATGTTCTTTTTGTTAATTTCTTGTTGTATAAGTATGAAAAATATGGTATACTGATGTATCATTTTCCGGGAGGTGTGGCATGGCGCAGAAATTCTGGTTCAAACTGGATAATGCAGCCAAGCTGTACCCGGCCATTGCCAACAGCCGTTGGATGAGCATGTTCCGCATGACGGCGGAACTGGAAGATGATGTGGACCCCGTTTTGCTCCAGCAGGCGCTTAATCAAGTGATGCCCCGTTTCCCCACCATGAACGTGGGGCTGCGCACCGGCCTTTTCTGGTATTACCTGGAGCAAATGCCCTCCCCCCTGCAAGTTCGGGCGGATAGCGGCCACCCCTGTATGCCTTTTTCAAAAAAACGGGATGGCGGCTTTCTCCTTCGGGTATTTTATTACCGGAACCGGATTTCGACGGAGTTTTTCCATGCATTGACGGACGGCACCGGGGGCCTTGCCTTTTTGAAAACGCTGACGGTTGAGTATCTTCGGCTGAGAGGCCATCCTGTTTCTTTCGATCAGGGGGCACTGGATATTGCAGCTTCCCCCACCGAAGAAGAAACCCAGGATGCCTTCCTGAAAATTCCCCTGCCCAAGATCCGCATTGACCGCAGCATTGAAAAGGCCTACCACTTCCCGGCCACCCGGGAAATTCCCCACACGCTGAACATCATTGCCGCTTCCATGCCCTGCGATAAGCTGCTGGAAAAGGCCCGGGAAATGAACGTTTCCCTCACGGAATACCTGACAGCCCTGATGCTTTTCGCCGCTTACCGCCAGCAGATGACGGACGGCAAAAAGAAGCTGCGGCCCATCCGGGTTTCGGTGCCGGTGAACCTGCGTGCCTTTTACGGCGTTGCCACCCTGCGGAATTTTTCCTCCTTCGTAAACCCCACCATTGACCCTCGCCTTGGGGAATACACGTTCCCGGAAATCTGCCAGGTGGTGCGAAACTTTATGGCCCATCATTGCACCAAGAAGCAAATGAGCGCCGCCGTTGCCACCAACGTTTCCGATGAAACTTACCTGGCCATCCGGCTGGTGCCCCTGTTCATCAAAAACCTGGTGATCAGCCATGTGTTCCGCAATTCCGGAGATTTGCACTTTACCTCCACTTTGTCAAACATCGGCAAAACAGGCATCCCCACCGGGGCAGAAAGCCTGATTCGCCGGTTTGAATTTCTGCTGGGTGTGCCCTATGCGCCTCTTTGTAACTGCGCCTGCGTCACCACCGGCAACGAACTTCGCCTCACCTTCTCCAGCAACATCCGTGAAACGGATTTTCCCCGGCTGCTGCTTTGCCAGCTGGTGGAAATGGGCATTCCCGTCACGGTGGACAGTAACCAACAGGAGGATTAAGAAATGGCCTATTGCGTTCATTGCGGCGTAAAGCTGGGCGAAGGGGAGAAAAAATGCCCCTTGTGCAAAACCATTTCCGTTGATCCTCATGCCCCATCCCCGGCGAAAGATGCCCCCTCGCTTTATCCTACCCACACCGATGAACAATTATTGATTCGCAGCAAGCGCTATTTCCTTGGGCTGTTCGCATTGCTTCTGCTCATTCCGGCGCTTTTGTGCCTGCTGATTGATTTTCTGGTGGGCGGGCAAATCAGCTGGAGCATTTACGCCTTCACCGCCCTGATCTTACTGTACATCGCCATTGCCGTTCCCATCTGGGTGGATAAACAAAAGGCGTATTTCGGGGTGGTCACCGCCTACGGCTGTCTGATGCTGTACCTGAAAATGGTGGAAACGGTAAGCCGCAGCGGCAACTGGTTTTTCCCCATCGCTTTGCCTAGCATTACCTTGTATGTACTGCTCACTTTACTGCTTATCCACCTCTTCCACCGGGGCATTCTGGGCCGGTTCACCCTGTGCGGTGCCATCCTGATCCAAATCGCCCTGCTGTGTGCAGCGGTTGATATATTGGTTTCCCTGGCGGCAGGAAAAGGGCTGTTCCTCTGGTCGCCCTATGTATTTGCCCCCTGCCTGTTTGTGGCAGCGCTGATTTTCTTCATCAACTATAACCGCACCATCCGGGAAGAAATTCGCCGCCGCACCCACTTTTAATTCACAAAAGACGCCTTCCGGCGTACACTATGTATTGGAGGGATATTCTCATGAAAGAAATGGAAAAGAAGTATCGTGTTGGTATTATCGGTGCCACCGGCATGGTGGGCCAGCGATTGGTAACGCTGCTGGATAACCACCCCTGGTTCCAGGTATCCGTGCTGGCTGCCAGCGGTCGCAGCGCCGGGCAAAGCTATGCCAAGGCCGTGGAAGGCCGCTGGGCTTTCTCCTGGCCCATTCCCGAAAAGATTGCCGCCATGCAGGTGTACGATGCCGCTGAAGTGGAAAAAGTGGCTTCCATGTGTGATTTTGTGTTCTGCGCCGTGAATATGGATAAGGCCGCCACCCGGGCCCTGGAAGAAGCCTATGCCCGCACGGAAACCCCTGTGGTGAGCAACAACAGCGCCTGCCGCCTGCTGCCGGACGTTCCCATGCTGATTCCCGAAATCAACGCTTCCCACGCCCCCATCATCCATGCCCAGCGCAAGCGCCTTGGCACCAAGAAGGGTTTCATCGCCGTGAAGCCCAATTGCTCCATCCAAAGCTATGTGCCGGCCCTGTCTCCCCTGCGCAGCTACGGCATCAAGGAAGTGAACGTGACCACCTTCCAGGCCATCTCCGGTGCCGGTAAAACCTTTGTCCGCTGGCCCGAAATTCTGGATAACGTGATTCCTTACATCGGCGGCGAAGAAGAAAAGAGCGAAAAGGAACCCCTGAAAATCTGGGGCGAACTGAGCGAAGACGGCAGCGAAATCGTCCACGCCACGGCCCCCGTCATCAGCGCCCAGTGCATCCGTGTGCCGGTATCCGACGGCCATCTGGCGGCGGTGAGCGTATCCTTTGAAAACACCCCCAGCGAAGAAGAAATCAAGGCCGCCTGGGCCAATTACCACACCGTGGCCCAGCAGCTGGATCTGCCCAGCGCCCCCACCCCCTTCGTCACCTACTTTGAAGAGCCGGACCGCCCCCAGACCAAGCTGGACCGGGATATCGGCAACGGCATGGGCATTGCGGTGGGCCGCCTGCGTAAGGACTGCATTTTCGATTATAAGTTCGTCTGCCTCTCCCATAACACCCTGCGTGGTGCTGCTGGCGGCGGCGTATTGTCCGCAGAACTTCTGTGCGCCCAGGGCTATATTGAAAGAAAGGAATAATATTCCATGAAAAAGACGCTGTTCACCGGCTGCGGCACGGCCCTGATCACTCCCTTCAAAAATGGCGAGATTGATTTGCCTGCCCTGCATCAGCTGATTGATTTCCAGCTGGGAAACGGCATGGATGCCATCGTGGCCAACGGCACCACAGGCGAACCCTCCACCATGACCGATGAGGAATGGACGCTGGTGCTCAAAACCGTGGTGGATCAGGTAAAAGGCCGCATTCCGGTTATTGCCGGTACCGGCGGCAACAATACCGCTTCCGTCATCAAAAAGGCCCAGCTGGCCCGGGAACTGGGCGCCGATGCCCAGCTTTGCGTCACCCCCTATTATAATAAAACCACCCAGGCCGGTCTTGTGGCCCATTATCAGGCCATTGCCAAGGATGGCAGCCTGCCCATCATTGTGTACAATGTGCCCGCCCGGACGGGACTGAATGTGCTGCCCGAAACCCTGGCAAAGCTTGCCAAGGAAGAAAACATCATTGCCGTGAAGGAAGCCTCCGCCAACATGATTCAGATTATGGATATGATGAATCTGTGCGGCGACCAGATGGATTTCTATTCCGGTTCCGATGAACTGACGGCACCCATCATGGCCCTGGGCGGCAAAGGCGTAATCAGCGTGCTGAGCAACATTCTGCCTGCCCAGATGCGCCAGATGACCCATGGCCGCATTGAAAACGCCGTGAAAATGAACCTGCATTACCTGCCCCTCATTCACGCCCTGTTCAAGCAAACCAGCCCCTGCCCCATCAAGGCCGCGGCCAAGATGCTTAACATGTGTGAAGAGGATGTGCGCCTGCCCCTGATTCCCCTGAACGAAAGCGAAAAAGCGGCCCTGAAAGCCGAAATGCAGAAAGCGGGGATTGAATGCTGAACATCATTCTTTCCGGTGCCTGCGGCCGGATGGGCGCCCAGGTGACGGCGCTGGCCGAAAGCCGCAATGTGAAAATTGTGGCCGGGGTGGATGTGAACCCCCGGGCCGATATGCCCTTCCCCGTTTACCCGGATTTCTCCATGGTGCAGGAAAAGGCCGATGCCATCATCGATTTTTCCCGGCCGGAAGGGCTGCACGCCCTGCTGAATTATGCCACGGAAAAGAAGCTGCCCGTGGTGCTGGCCGCCACCGGCTATAATGAAAACGATCTTTCCGCCATCCGGGAAGCGGCCAAGGAAATTGCCGTTTTCCGCAGCGCCAACATGAGCCTTGGGGTGTACGTTTTGAAAACCCTGTGCGCCCGGGCCGCTGCCATGCTGCCGGAATACGAAATTGAAATCATCGAAAAGCACCACAATCAAAAGCTGGATGCCCCCAGCGGCACCGCCGTGATGCTGTATGATGCCGTGGCCGGGGAAAACAGCGAAGCAGTGCATGGCCGCCACGGCCGCACCCAGAAGCGCCAGCCCCAGGAAATTGGCATGCACGCCATCCGGGGCGGCAGCGTGGCCGGGGAACACGAAGTGGGCTTCTATGGCCCCGGCGAATACATCACCCTGAGCCACCTGGCCCAGGACCGCTCCATTTTCGCCAACGGCGCCCTCCGGGCTGCCCAGTTCATCGCCGGACAAGCTGCCGGGGAATACGATATGGGTGCCTTGGTGGAAGGCCTATAAAAACATTGAAAGACCAGATGCTGCTGCATTTGGTCTTTTTCTTTATTCAGTTCTGATAGAGAACGCTCATTTCCCTGCGCAATGAAAAAACTTTCAGTTCATCCCCCTCCAGGTTTTCCCTGTGCATATCCACGGCGGAAAGGCCGCTGTTTTCATAGGTTTTGTAGTAATAGATTCCTTTTTCCAGGTGCATGCATCCGGCATAATCCGTAAATTCCAGTTGCCCATCCTCCAGCTGCACACAGCCAAGCGGCTGCTCCACCGCCCCCAGCATATGAAAAAACTGGTTCACGTTTTCCTGATTATTTTTCCCTGTCGTCATCTTTTCCTTTACAAACGCCGCCCGGACGAACCGGGAAGCGGAGGACATATCCCCCGGCAGGCCCATGGCCCCCATGCCCCGGCTGTACGGCTTAAGGTTTGCCCCAAATTGATTCACCGGCGGCAGCCGGGAAAGCTGCATATAATCACACAGATGGGTCATGTGATAGGAAAAGGGCGGGTTATTGGTCAAAACCCCCACCGGGTTTTCCGTTATATGCAGCCCATTCGCCATGCTTTCCACGGTGAGGCAGACGCCATTTTTATCCGCAATCAGCCAATGCAGCGGCGACAGGGGCCAATCATCGCTGAAGGGAAAATCCCATAAAGAAATGCGTTCCAGCAGCTTTTTCGCTTCCTGCCCATCGGCGCACTTGCCCAATACCCACGGGATGAATTCAAAGGGCGAAACATTCTCTTTCCCTTCCGTTTCCGGAAAATAGTAAGCGTTCCCCGGAAAATTCAGCCCGGCCATGGCCAGGCCGCATTCGTTCATGGCATCGAAATATAAGGGGTAGCCCTCCACCGGAATCCCCATACCCAGAATGGCATAATGCCCCTGCATTTTTCCCATCCGCCGAAAGGAAAAAGGGAAATGCCGTGGGGTGAACAGCACCTGCTGGCCATAAGGTTTTTCCACATCCAGCGTGCGGCCAAAGAAATGATCCTTCGCCTGAAAATAAACGGCGGTACACATATTTCTCCGCATCCTTTCCATGAAAAAAGTGCCCTCCCGAAAGAGGGCACTTCTATTATGCTCACAGATAGCGGATCAATTCATCCCGAACCCCGTCCATCCGGGCATCGGAAATGCCGAAATCCATTTCTTTATAGCTCCACGCCGCCCGTGCAATGCCGTATTTTTCGAAGGTTATGTTGATGCGCTTATACCACTTCACCCAGTCTTCCGGCTTAGCCCGGTCAATCACGCCGTATTCCCCGCAATAGAGCACGGTGCCGTTTTTCCTGGCATGTTCAATGGCCTGGGCGAAGAATTTATCAAAGAAATCTTCCTCCACACCGGCGTCTTCAAAATCCTGCCGGAAATTCACGTCCATTTTATCCACCCAGGGAGCGCCCTGATGGGTGAACAGAAGGGGATCATAGCTGTGGAAATTGTACACCACTTTATCGTCATAGGGCTTTTCCAGGGCATAGACGGAGGATGCGGAATTGTTCCAGAAGCTGCCCACCAGAATAAGGGTATCCGGAGCAATTTTGCGGATGCGTTCAATGGTCTTTTTCATCAGGGCGTTCCAGGTGGGGCCAAAGCGCTCTTCCGTCACTTCGTTCAAAAGCTCAAACACGATGCGGTCATGGTATTTCCCAAAATGCCGGGCAAATTCTTCCCACAAAAGCATGAACCGTTCCTGCAGCGCCGCATCATCAAAAAAGCCGGTTTGCTTTTCCCCTTTATCGAAGGAATAGCCCTTGGTTTTGTGCAGATCCAATACTGCCTTCAACCCATGCTTTTCACACCAGCCAAAGGCCTTTTCCAGCCGGTCAAAACCCTCTTTTTTATAAGTGCCGTCTTCATTTTCCACCACATTGTAATCCACCGGGATGCGCACATGATCCAGCCCCCAGGAAGCGATCTTTTCAATATCGCTTTCCTTGATGAAGTTGTTCAGCCTGTCTTCGCTGTAATCGCATTGGCTCATCCAGCCGCCAAGGTTCACGCCCCGTTTGATTCCTCTGCTAAGTAACATTTTTCTTCCCCTTTCTTTATTCCACTAAGCCCAGCATTTCCAATGCCCGGGCAATACCATCCTGATCGTTTGCGCAGGTTTCGTATTTTGCCGCTTGCTTGATTTCCTCCACCGCATTGCCCATGGCCACGCTGCAGGGGTAAGCCCGGATAATCTCCAAATCGTTCAGGTCATCCCCGAAAACGGCAATTTCATCTATTTGCAGGTTCAGTTTCTGCCGCACAAAATCCACCGCCGCCTTTTTCCCGGCATCCAGGGCAGTCACCTGCATGGCGGCCCCTCTGTCTGTAATATAAAGGCGTGCTTTGCCTTCGCATATTGCCTGCATTTTCTGGCACAATCTTTCCGGCATCAGCTGCGTTTCCCCCACCAGATTTCGCCAGAACACCAGCATCTTGGCCGTCACGGCCATGGTTTCTTCGTTCAGGGGGCGAAGGTTTTCTTCCGTGATGCCCCAGCCCTCCTTCAATGCCGGATTGATGGGAAAATTAAAGGCATAGCCGTGGCCCGGGGTGTGCAGGGAGAGATGCACGTCCTTTTCTTCCCCCACCGCCTGAACGCATTTCTTCACCGTATCCGCATCGATAAAGGCATAGCGGCTTTCCCCGGCCGCTTCAATATAGCCGCCGTTGGAATAGATGCCGCCGTCAAACAGGGAAAACTCCTCTTCTCCCCAGCCCAACGTTTCCCCAAGCCGGGGCGACCGGGCGCTGGCCAGAAACACTAGAATGCCCTTTTCCCGGCATTTTTTCAGCTCCACTTTAGCCGACAGGGGTATTTTCTTTTCGCTGTTTAGCAAAGTTCCATCCAGATCAAAAAACAATGCCTTGATCATGCCGCAGCTCCTTCGTTTACTTAATTTCAAGTTTACCATACTTTCCC
>JAZUQI010000035.1:0-4676 GCA_045605625.1 Clostridia bacterium | reverse complement strand
ATCGTGCGGAATTGCGCCGGGCGGTTCCTTTTTGCCGTTTTGAGAAGAAAGGAAAAATACCATGCGTGGAATTGCAATTTTAGGCAGCACCGGCTCCATTGGCCGCCAGGCGGTGGACGTGATAGAGCGTCACCCGGATTTATTTTCCGTTACCGCCCTGACGGCCCACAATAATGCGGAACTGCTTTTTCAGCAGGTGCGCACCCTGCGGCCAAAACTTGCGGCCATTACGGGGGAAAAGGTTTCTGTTCCTGAAGATTTATCCTTCTGCCGGTTTTTGTTTGGCAAGGAAGCTTTGGAAACCGTGGCCCGGGAAGCAGAAGGGCAGGATGTGCTGGCGGCGGTGGTGGGCGTTGCAGGCCTGAGGGCCGTGATGGCCGCCCGGGAAGGCGGCAAGCGCATTTTGCTGGCCAATAAGGAAACCTTGGTGTCCGGCGGCGAAATGGTGATGAAAGCCTGCGAAAGCAAAACCGGGGAAAAGGTGCTTTTGCCCGTGGACAGCGAACACAGCGCCATTTTTCAATGCCTGGAAGCGGCCGGCCCCAACCGCTTTAGCCGCATTTTGCTGACGGCATCCGGCGGCCCTTTCCGCACCTGCGAAAAGGAGCGTATCCGAAGCGCGACGGTGGAAGAGGCCCTGGGCCATCCCACCTGGAATATGGGGGCCAAAATCACGGTGGATTCGGCGTCCATGTTCAATAAAGCCCTGGAAATCATCGAGGCCAAATGGCTGTTTGATGCATCCCCTGCCCAGATTCAGGTGCTGGTGCATCCCCAAAGCATTGTGCATTCCGCCGTGGAATTTGAAGACGGGGCGGTATTGGCCCAGCTGGGGGTGCCGGATATGCGGGTGCCCATCCTGTACGCCATGAGCTATCCCAAACGGCTGGAAACCGGGGCGAAGAAGCTGGATTTGTTTAAGGCCCAGAGCCTCACCTTTGAACAGCCGGATATGGAAAAATTCCCGGCCATCCGCATGGCATATGATGTGCTGCATCAGGGCGGTGCGGCGGCCTGCGTACTCAATGCCGCCAATGAGGAAGCGGTGTACGCATTCCTGGATAAACGCATTGCTTTCGGGCAAATTTATGAAACGGTGGACCATGCCCTGCAAACCTGGGCCCACCTTTCTGCCAATAACCTGGAGGAAATCCAGTATGCCGATGGCATGGCTCGGCAGGCGGCAAGGGAATATCTGAAACTGTAACTTTATTTTATCGGAGGCGCTATGACCATCTTTTATGTTCTGGCCGCCATTTTGATGCTGGGCATCATGGTGACGGTGCACGAATTCGGCCATTTTATGGCGGCCCGGCTGACGGGCATTCCGGTGAAGGAATTTGCCATCGGCTTTGGCCCCCAGATTCTTTCCTGGAACAGCAAAAAATACGAAACCAAGTTCTTTTTGCGCTGCATTCCCATGGGCGGCTATTGCATGTTTTATGGGGAAGATGATACGGCGGAAAAAGAAAAGGATGATGCCCGGAACCTGAATAACTTTGCTGTGTGGAAGCGGCTTTTAACCATCCTGATGGGCCCGGTGATGAATTTTGTGCTGGCCCTTGTGGTGGCCACCGGCCTGTTTATGGCCATCGGGGTGGATGAAGGCGGCGAATACGGCTATTACCAGGTGCAGCAGGTGGAGGCATCAAGCCCGGCGGCCCGGGCCGGTATGCAGCCCGGGGACCGCATCCTTGCCATCAACGGCCAGGATATGAAGGGCCTGGATGAAAACGATACCCCCTACGTAACCAACGCCATTTCCGCCTATCAGGAAGGAAACCCGGCCCTGCAAATGGAAGTGGAACGGAATGGGGAACGGGTTTTCCTGGAACTCACCCCCCAAATGAACGCCCAGGAAGGGCGCTTCATGGTGGGCATCAATATGTTGCTGGAATACACCCCGGCCTATCGCCCGGTTTCCTTGTTTGAGGCCATTGGCCTGGGGGCGGATTACTGCGTGCGCAGCGGCACCGCCATTTTGAAGGCCCTTGGGCAAATGCTGCGCACCGGGGAAGGGCTGAAGGAATCCTCCGGGCCCATCGGCATTGTGCAATTGATTGCGGAAGAAACAAAGGAAAACGGCTGGGCTACCTATGGGGAACTGTTGGTATTGATCAGCGTGAACCTGGGCCTGTTTAACCTGTTGCCCATTCCCGGGCTGGATGGCAGCCGGCTGATTTTCCTGGCCATTGAGGGCATTTTCAGAAAGCCCGTGCCCCGGAAGATTGAGGCCTATATCCACATGGGCGGCTATCTTTTGCTTATTTGCTTTATGCTGTTTGTAACCTTCCAGGATGTACTGAAGATTTTCGGATAAGGGGATGTGTACGGTGCGGAATACAAGAAAAGTGGCAGCTGGGAATGTGTTCATCGGGGGCGGCAGCCCGGTATCCATCCAGTCCATGACCAATACGGATACAAGGGATGTGTTTGCCACCCTGGAGCAGATCAAGGCCCTGGCCATGGCCGGGTGTGATCTGGTGCGTGTTTCGGTGTATGACAGGGCCTGTGCCGGGGCGGTAAGGGCGCTGGTGGATCAAAGCCCGGTGCCCCTGGTTGCGGATATTCATTTCGATCATACCCTGGCCATTGCCGCCATGGAAAACGGCATTCATAAATTGCGCATCAACCCCGGCAACATCGGCAGCGCCGAAAAGGTGAAGCGGGTGGTGGATTGCGCCAAAGCCCATCAGGTGCCCATCCGCATTGGCGTGAACGCCGGTTCCCTGGAAAAGGATATTGTGGAAAAATACGGCGGCGCCACGGCGGAAGGCATGGTGGAAAGCGCCCAGCGGCATATTCGCCTATTGGAAAACGAAGGGTTTTATGATACCGTCATTTCCCTGAAAGCCAGCGATGTGCCCCTGACGGTGGCCGCCTACCGGCTGATGGCGGAAAAGTGCGATTATCCCCTGCATCTGGGGGTGACGGAGGCCGGGCTGCCCGGCCAGGGCACGGTGAAAAGCGCCATTGGCATCGGCGCCCTTTTGCTGGATGGCATTGGGGATACGGTGCGTGTTTCCCTGACGGGGGATCCTTTGCACGAACCCGGTGCCGCCCTTTCCATTTTGCGGGCGCTGGGCCTGCGCAGCGGCATCCGTTTTGTTTCCTGCCCCACCTGCGGCCGCACCCAGATTGACGTGGCGAAAATTGCCAGCCGCATGGAAGCGGAATTCAAGGATGTGGATAAGCCGGTGACGGTGGCGGTGATGGGCTGCGTGGTGAACGGCCCCGGGGAAGCCCGGGATGCGGATATTGCCCTGTGCGGCGGCAAGGATTGCGGTGCCCTGTTCATCCGGGGCAAGTATGTGGATAAACTGACGGGCGACCTTTCGGAAGCCATGGCCAAAGCGGTACGGGAGTTTTTGAATGACGTATGATGAATTGATCCGGGCCATCTATCAGGCTTTGCCGGAAACGGAAGATAAGCTGATGGTGGAAAGGGTGCGCTATGTGAAAAGCGAAAACAAGGCCCAATTTTCCTTTCTCAGCGATGTGCTGATTGGGGAAAAGGGCTTTTTCGCCATGAAAAAAGTGATTGCAAATGCCTTTCCCCAGCTGAAATTTTCCCTGCGTGTGGCCAGCCCCTCCCTTGCGGTCAGCTTCATGCAGCAGCCGGAAAAGTACGCCGCCCCCCTGAACCATTTCCTCATGCGCAATTTCCCGGCGATGGCCAGCTGGGAATTTGATATGCATTGGGTGCCGGGCAACGGCAAAGTGTATCTGGATATGCCGGACGAATTTTCCATGCAGTATCTGGAACGGCAAAACGGAAGGGCATTGCTCAGCCAGGCCATTCATGATGTGTTCCGGCTGGATACGGAAGTGGTGATCCGGGTCAGCGGTGATGAAGAAAAGCGGCTGCACCAATTGCAGGAAGAGCGTGCCCGGCAGGACCGGGTGGCGGCAGAACGTGCGGAACGCTACGAAGAAATTGCCGCCATGGAAGCCAAGGCCAAGGCCCAGGAGCCGCCCAAGGAAGAAAACAACCGCATCTGCGGCCGGGCCATCGGCGAAAAGCCGGTGGATATCAAGGAACTGAGGGACGATAGCGGCCTGGTGGTAATCGCCGGGGAAGTGCTCAGCGTGGAAACCAAATCCATTTCCGGCGGCGAAATGGAACTGCTCACCTTCCTTGTGACGGATTATACCTCCACCATCCGGTGCAAAATGTTCCTGCGCTATCGGCCCCGGCGCCCCAAGGATGATGAAGCGCCGCCGCCCCCCATCACCGATGAAGAGCGGGAGCGGGTGCAGAAGGTGATTTCCGCCTTCAAAAAGGGCATGGGCGTGATGGTGAGGGGCGAAGCCCAGTACGATAAATTCAGCCACGAAACGGTGGTAATGGCCCGGGATGTGACCAAGATTTCCCTGCCCAAACGGGAAGATACCGCCGAAGAAAAGCGGGTGGAACTTCACCTGCACACCAATATGAGCAATATGGACGCCGTTTCCTCCGCTTCCGATCTGATCAAGCGGGCGGCGGACTGGGGCCACCCGGCCATTGCGGTGACGGATCATGGGGTGGCCCAGGCCTTTCCGGAAGCCTTTGGGGCCGCCAAGAAAAACGGCATCAAGCTGATTCCCGGGGTGGAAGGCTATTTAACGGATGACGATAAAGTGGTGGAAGGGGAAAGTCGGAGGCCAAGCGGGCTTAGGAAGACAAGTATGAA